>SLKF01000053.1 GCA_007134725.1 Clostridiales bacterium
TAACGGGAGAGTCAAGAGAATGATTTATTTATTTTCTAAAAAGTTTAATACTTCCCTATTAAAGTCCTCCGGCACAACCAGATTCGAGGGATCCATCGATCCTTTTAATACTTTAAACGAAGACTCTTTTAGGTTTTAAATTATATCTCTTTTTGATCTTTCGTTGTTAGGATCATTTTCCTCTACCTCTTTCTGAAATGATTTTCACGACTGCCGTTTATCATAACTGTAACTTTTCCTGAGGTCTGATTTTCATGATACCCACTAATTATAATAAAAGCCCTTACAATACATAAGGGCTTCGGGTCGGAAAATTACTCCGTCTAGAGGAGGATTGTCTGATGTTTAGAAAAATTACTTAGGCTTAGGATGGATCTTTTGATAAAGAAACAGAGCAAACCCTCCCCCTATTAAAGCGGTGTATAGTTGAGGAATGCTAAAAGCAGTGATGATCATCGGGGGTATCTGCTCTAAGAACAGAGGGATCATAAAGCGAACCCCTAAAACCAAGACCACGAACTTCCCAATGGCCGAGATTGCTACTGCCAAGTAAGAATTGTACTTCTTAAAAACATCAAATAGTAAAACGTAGCTGATATTTCCCATAATCACCAAGGGAATAACGGGAAACAACGGCATAATTCCAAGCATATAGGCCACCACTGGAGTCATGGATCCCACAATAATCCCTGCTTTTTTCCCTACTAATAAAACCGATAAAATCAAGGTCATGTTAACCAAAGGTCCTACCACCGGCTGCATAAAACGGGCAAAAAACACCTGGAAAATCAAGGCTATGGCCAGTAGTAAGCCGGTTTGCGCTACTTGAACTTCCATTTTCTTTTGATGAACCACCGCTTTTCCCGGATTCATAGTTTCATCTCCTAATGTATTATTTATTCTGTATTTACCGATACAGCATCCTTTAAGATGGATTGAGCAGCGTTTATTTGATGATCTCTATGATACTCTACGGACTGAAGATCAAACACCCGTAGGGATTCTTGCTGGTTGGGTTCCAACGCCATTTTCCCATATTTATCCACTGCACTTTTGTCCTTTGGTCCGTGACTTAACGAGGCAGCGCCTCCAATGCATCCCCCTTTACAAGCCATGCCTTCAATAAAGTTGTGCTCTAAGCGTCGAAATTTTAATCTTTTCAAGGCTTTATCACACTCAAGGATACCATCACAGGTAATGGGATTAAAAGGGCTTTCTCCCGGTTCTTCTTCTAAGAGTTTTCCCAAGGCCTTGGTTAATCCTCCGGATCTGGCAAATATTCTACCGTAAAAGGAGGCATTATCCAATGGGCTTTCTTCCAGCTGATCCAATGCAATGTCCTGAGAATCCAACATTGCAGCCAATTCTTCAAAGGTCAGGACAAAATCCGTAGAGCCTTTTAAGTCTTTCTTTTGGATCTCTTCTTTTTTTGCCGTACATGGCCCTACAAATACCACTTTTCCCTCAGGATCCATGGATTTAATCAACCTTGATATGGCAATCATCGGAGAGACCAATGAGGATAAATGCTTTTTCAGCTCCGGATAAACCTTATACACATGATCCACAAAAGCAGGACAACAGGAACTGGTCATAGTCCCAATATCTCCTACTACCTTACGGTATTCCCTCGCTTCTTCCAAGGCTACCATGTCCGCACCTAAAGCCACCTCAATAACATCATGAAACCCGAGAGTTTTGATTCCCCCAATCACTTGACCGATGGAAGCGTAGGTAAACTGTGAAGAGATGGAAGGAGCAATAATAGCATAAACCTTCATTTCTTTATTCCCGTTTTTGGATTTCGTAGGTTCATTAGCATTTTGTGATGTTTTAGATACCTTGGATTCTTTAAGAATTTTAATCACGTCATTAATTGATGACTTATCCATAATGGCCCCGAAGGGACATTGATAAACGCAGGCTCCACAGCGAATACACTTTTCCTCATCAATCACTGCTTTTTTCTGTTCATCGATGCTTAGGGCTCCCACTTCACAGGCTCTGCGACAGGGTCTCATTACATCGGCGACGGCATTATAGGGACAACTTTCTTTGCATTTTCCACATTCGATACATTTTTCCTGATCAATTACCGCTTTGAATCCGATAATACTGATGGCATTTACAGGACAGGCCCCGGTACACCGGTGGGCAAGACATCCCCGGCAAGCCTCGGTGATGATAAATCGATTGATGGTGCATTCATCACAGGCTTCATCGATCACCTCGATAATATTGGGATTTTTTTTATCTCCCCCCAGGGCCAGACGAATCCGGTCCATGGTAATTACCCTTTCTTTATGAATGCAACAGCGAATTCGCGGAGAGGGGCCGGGATCCGTCCGGAAAGGAATGGAGGGAATCGCCTCTTCCAAATTTCCCTGAAAAGCTGCCCGGGATACTTCTTTTAATACTTCATACTTCATCTCCTGCACATGATTTTCAAATTTTCTCATCATACACCTCTCCTTACCCCTGAAGTTGGTTTTCCAAAAATGATTCCACTTCATGCTCCGTCAATGGAAAAACCTCTCCATCGTCTACTTTTACGGAAACCGCATTGGTACAGTGACCCAAACAGAAGGCCGCCTTAATAACGAAGGTTTCTTCCAGTTTTTTTTCTTCAACAATTTTTTGCAGACGATTTACTACTTGATAGGCCCCTTTTAAATGACAGGCGCTTCCAACACAAACGTTGATGGTTTTCATATCCTTCACCCTTTCTTAGTAATAATGGATGGCAATTTTCTTTCCTAAGGCTTCTAATTGGTCTTTCAATTGATCAATGACCCGTAGTTTAATACTTAAATCCTTGAGTAAATCCGGGTTTTGGTGGGCCGGATTAATGGCTTTTCCCACATAGAAATTTAAGTGGGTGCTGTCCTCTAAGAATACCCGGGTCAGCAAATCCGCTCCATTCATTTGCTCTTTGTTTTGCCCCGCAGGTTTTAGCAATCTTTTTGTTCGATAATCCACAATGTTTTCCACCACATGGCTTAGGGTAATAACCCCTTCCGTTACAAAATCGATTCCTGAAATTTTTGCCCTGGGAGGTATGCAGTCGGTTCCCGTATCCATCAGAACCTCCACCTCCTTGCCCAGTTCCCGACAGATAATATTTGCTGCGGTGCCTCCGCAGACCACTTTTTTACCTCGCCCCTTCATAAAGGCCTGTACGATAGCGGTGTCATTAGCCGGGAGTTCCGGTGGTCCGGAAAAGACGTCCAGGGTTTGAGGTTTTCTTGCTTTTAGGGTAACTACGGTAGTGTCATCCCCAGGCTTTTTTTCATAGAGATAAGAACAGGTCTCCATTAGTTTATTGGCAATCCCCTTTGCGGTCTTTTCACTTTTGGATTGGCGGATCAGATATTTTTCCACATTGGCCCATTGCCAGCCGAGATTCAGCACCCCTCCTACTCCTGCATGAACCACGCCGTCACTGATTAAGGTAACCATATCCCCCTCTTCTAATTGAAAAACACTCTCTAAAATCTTTTTCCCATGAATATCTTTTTCGATCTTTTTTAAAGGATAGGACCGGTTGTTTCGGATCATGAAAACCGGAGGGTTATCATATTCAATTAGATTGACCTTTCCTGTTTTCGATATTTTCATAATGACAAAGGTGGAGTAGGCAAGTTTTCGAATATTGCAAACCGGCAGGGTTTTGGCGATGGTTTCGATGGTCTCATCAATGCTGGCCCCTTCCTTTAACATGGTCCCTGCAATTTTCGTGGTCATAGTAGCCAGAATATTGGCTTTTACCCCGCTACCTAAGCCATCGGCCAACACGATAATGGTACTGTCCTTGGCTTCCACAACTTCCACTTTATCTCCACAGAGTTCTTCCTGCACTTTATTTAAACTGTCATAGGCGAAGTCATAAAAGAGTTCCATTACCGATCTCCTCCCTCACCTAGGACAATTTCTTTTAATTTGGTTAAGGTAACCTTGGTTTCCGCTGTGGTCTCCCCTAGAAGACTGGCAATTTCCTGGGCAACCCGCATTTGTTTGTCAATAACGTTTTGGGCCGCATGGATGGTCTCCCCTTTGACCCGTTCCAATTCCTCTTTATTTTTCTCCGCCGAGGTAACATCGGTCATAATGGCCATTAAGATGCCCTCATCTTCCAAATAAATGATATTGGCAATGAGTATCACTCCGTATTGAGGATATTCCACTTTTTTACCGATGGTGTTGATTTTGGTTTCCAATACCTCTTGAAATAAATCATGGGAAATCACTGTGCTGATGGGTTCATCCTTCATTTGGTCACTGCTTACCTGAAATATTCTCTCTGAGGAAGGGTTGAACTCTCGAACATTAAAATTAAAATCCACCATGAAAATCGCATTGGGGCTGTGATCAAAAATTACATTCTTTAAACTCTCCGCCTTTGCTCGCATAAAAGGCAAACACATATTTACCTGGGAAGTTCCCCGTAAAATCGACTCCGCGTTGGCCCTACAGGTTCCGTATCCACAGGCATCACAGTTTAACTCGTCTTCTCTTTTGTTTTTTCCCATACTTCTCAGTACCCTTTCCACTTCTTCCGTGGAGTAACTGGGAATTTCCACACTTTGATCATAAATCATTTTTGCCAGTTCATAGGAAGCTAATCTTCTTTCCGATTGAACATTTTTCCGTCCATTTTTCTTTTTTTCCTGAAGATACTGCTTTGTGCGTTTACGGCGAATATAGTAGCTGATATCATCCTTTGGCATACCGGTTCCATTGGTACAACCCCTTTCACAGGAAGCCACTTCTAAAAAAACCCCCTTCAACTCCCCTTCTAAGAGGCTGTCCAGCACTTCCTTGCTATTATCCACACCGCTGACCACCATCTTTTCAAAGCGGTTGGCTCCCGGACTTTTCAAATTTATCCTACAGGGAATCGTACTGCCCTTGATGGTGCCTTCCTTATCAAAATTCGAGGTTGTTAGGGATTCTAATTCAATGCCCTCGGCCTCCAACCACTCTTTCAATTCCACAAAGGTTATCACGGTATCCACCGCTCCCTGGTTTTGCCGTTCCCGGGCCTCCGCTTTTTTTGCCAAGCAGGGACCGATATAGACCACATGAATATTGGAATCGTATTCTTTTTTCAACAGTTTCCCATGGGCAATCATCGGCGAAATTATGGGGATCATATTATCCCGAAGTTCCGGGTAATATTTTTCGATTAAATAATTGGTAGATGGACAGGTCGTGGCTATTACGTTCTCTTTTTTCGTGTTCTGCAGATATTTTTCATAAGCATCTATGACCAAATCTCCCCCTACAGCGGTTTCCTCCACCCGATCAAATCCCAGTTTTTTTAGGGCGGTAACCATTTGTCCGACGGATTCTGTCTCAAAAGCTCCGGGAAAAGACGGTGATAAACTGACGATTACTTTTTTCGAAGAATTTATGGCTTCTTTAACTTCCGTAACCTTATCGATAATATACAGAGCATTTTGTTCACAGGTAACGTAACACTCCCCGCAGGAGATGCAGCGTTTTTGATCAATTGCTGCGGTTTTTTCAAAAATTGAAATCGCCTTCGGGGAACATACCCGAATGCATTTGTAGCAATGATTGCAGTTTTCACTGACATAGTTAATAAATTTCATACCCTCACCCCCAACTTTATTGTTATTTTTTTAACGATATGATTCATTATAACCCATCTTCCTTACCTTTCCAATTCCTTTTGAGAAGTCCACCTATAGAAAACATTCTAAATATTCTATCATTTTGAGATTATACTAAGTCCTATATCCTAAAGTAACGAAGGGTTAAATTTAAAAACCCTATCCGGGATTCAAAACACTCCCGGACAGGGTTTTTATAGTTCTTATCAACGATATTTTTCTGCTGCTCTGCTGTTATTTCTACTTTCATACAGTCGGGTTCTTCAATTGTCACTGTCATGTTTTAAATACTTCGCCATAAATAAACAGGGGCTGCTTTCATCCCATAGGGTTGGAAATACTTCCAAAGGTTTAAACCCTAGGGATTCATAGAACCGCCGGGTTTTATGATATTCTTCACTTTCCCGGGAGGCATCTAAGGTTTTAACCGTTAAAAATTCCATACTGTTTTCCAAACAGAAAGCTTCCGCTTCACCAACCAGTGCCTTCCCCAATCCTTGCCGGTGAAACTCTTTTAATATGCCCATAACGTAAACCTCAGCCGTGTAAGCGTTATGAAGCTTCAGTGCAATAAATCCTGCCGGCTGATCCTCATGATATACTGCAAAAAAGGGCAGGCTTTTTGAGGTCTCTATATATTCTTCCGTGGCTTCTTCTATTCCGAACCAGTCGGGTAAATTTTTCAATATCTTCCGAGCGATATGTTCCTTCGCTATTTCCTCAGTTACGGTACTTGTTCTAAATATCATCCTTCTTTCCCTCCTTTATTATTTCCCAAGCCAGCTTATCACTTGTTCAAACATATGCATCGTGACGGCATGGGGGATATCCGGAATCTCATAGAACCGAATAGATCTTTGGTCTCTACCATAATAACTTTTGGCTTTTTCAAAAAATATCCGTTGAGACTCGATGGGTACAGTCTCATCCGCTTTTCCGTGCAGCAAAAGGAACGGTCTTTTATGAAATTTTGCCAGATTATCATAGGGGTCCATTGCTTCTAATTTTTGTAGTTCTTTAGAAAGTTCCTCTTCGCTTCGCTGTTTCTGATCCACACTTGTCAGCATTTTATCCCAGGCACAGGACCCGTTGATGACCACCATGGTTTTTAGACTTGGATGCTTAAGAAACACCCCGGCGGAGGTAAATCCACCCATGGAATGACCGATTACCGAGATGTTGTGTTCATCGGCCTCAAGATTTCTCATGGCATAATCCAGTAATACGCCAGACTCTTCAATACTTTTTAGCAGCACTTTATGAAGATAGTTCTCCAGCTTTCCCGCTTCCGAATAATTAAGGCTCCCCCGTTCCCCGTGATACAAGGCGTCAGGTACAATTACCTGATAACCGAAGTTTGCCAGAATGGTTGCTTTAAAATGCTGAAATTCCTTATTTGAGGACCATCCGTGATAGTTGATTACCGTAGGATAAGGTCCGGTTTTTCCCTTCGGTCGATAAATAAGGCAGGGGATCTCGTCGATTACCACCTTTTTCTTTTCCACGAAGAGACTCTCTTGCTGAAAACTTTTGAATTCCATTGTTGTAGCCTCCTTCAATATTTTATGATTAACCCTCCCTCTCTCCGACCTCAGACCGAGAATGAAACGCCCTCGGGGATGACGTAAAAGAAGGCTTTAGGCGGATATTTCTTATTTCATTCTACCCTATAATGAGTACAAGATCAAAACCCAACAAATAAAATAATGGAGCGATCACTGTGGAAAATAGAAAAATAGCACTAATCAACCCTTTTGTCATCAATGTGGCCCCAATGGAGCGGTTACTACTGGTAAACATAGAAAAAGATCCGGATACGGTCTATATCGGTTTCGAGCCTCAGGTATTTAATGATTCGATCCACGGAAAGGGTCATTTAATTATCGCCTGGAGACAGGACGGGAAAGTGGATGTTTACCACGAAGGCAGTTTAACCCTTCAGCGGGAAGGCTATGACATCGTTGGTAAAGGTCTGGAAAACATGGTGAAAACCGATTTTTTCAGTGCCGCTTATGAGGTAGAAGAATCCGGCGTACAGGCAAATTATCAATTTGATGATTGTTATGGTCGTCGGGTTAGCATTTACATCAATGAAAATAATCCCAAAAAAAGAAAGCCCTTCGGCTTGCTGGCACCCATGGGAGATGCGGCGGAGAATCCTTCCGCGCTGCCCTTGATCCTGCTTCATGACTTTTATTTTGTCCGAAAAAAGGCGACTGAACTGGTAATCTCCATCGATAATAAACTGCATCAACCCGATGGTTTGCCGATGCCTATGGATGGGGCTAATATGTTTTTCAGCCGTTACAGTCCTTGTCCCTTAATTGCAAGATTTAATCCTGCTTTTGATGGGAAACTCGTTCCCCTGCACCTATCTCCCGGTCAGGAAAGAGTAACCTGTTCCGAGTATGATATTGATATTCAGTGGGAAAACCAGCAAGCGGGAATCAAACGAATTATTAGAAAAAACGGGATTCATCCCCTGACCCTGGATTTTCCAGATACTTTTCCAAATATTCATACTTTAAAAAGCACGAGGCCCTATGAAGGAAGCTTTATTATTTCCGGAGATCCAACCACAGGAAGTATTAAAGGACATTACACTTTAGAAAAGAAAGAGGATGCAACGAACATCACCCTGATTCCCTCTGGTGGATGGATACCCAAACCGACGAAACTTTCCCTTCGCTTTTTATATACCGCAGCAAAAATCTTTAAACACTGGCCGAAGACCTATCAGTGGTCCGCATCAATTTTTCATCATAAAGACACGGATTTCTCTATGAATTCCTCTTGGGAAAGAATATAACTCCGGAATCAGCTTATTTAATGGGTCATCATTCGATGGTTCATTACCATATAGTCCCTTCCTGTTATCACTTAAAATGTGGTTAATCGAAGGGTCTTTTGTATGCGAAAAATAGCTCTTCTGCCCCAACTTAATTTATCCTGATACTGATCGAAGTCCAAGGTGTACTGATGCTCCTCATTATTCCAGATCAATAGAAAATATTCCCTTACATCCTCTATGAGTGCTGAGTCCTTTGAAGCTTTTATGGACAGGTTGTTCTCCAGATTGTATTGATGAAAACTTCTTTTCGTAAAATTGGTCGAACCCGCTAAAAGTCTTGCTTCCTCACCATCTAAAAATAAAATTTTGCTATGGTACTGTTCTTCATCAACATTGTACCACCTTACATCCATATTCTCTTCCTCTACGATGTTCATTCTATGAGTTACGGCTACATTCGGTATTCCCGGCTTGTCATTGCCAAAACTTGTCTGATTTGGATCAAGAATCATCCGAACCCTTACCCCTCTGTCTGCCGCATCTTTTAGAGCCTCAATTACGTCGGGATCAGAGAGTAAGTACATTCCCAACCATAGATCTTCTCCCGGTGTCGAATCTCCAATAATCTCCATTGCTTCTTCAAATATCTTTCCTTCCGTGAGCACCTTCCCCTTTAACGAAGGTTCACCCTCTACTTCTTCGATCATCAAATCATCTTTGGTGGGAAATCCCTGATCGTTACCACGATTATAACTTACTACCCTTTGTTCCCCTTCTAAGAAGGCTTCAAGAAAAGGTCCTTGCACACGTACTCCAATATTGGAGTGATAACCACTGGGGTCATGAGCATTTGCCGAGGTGTAAATGCCTTCTTTTTCGGTAATAAGTACTTTTCGGTGGTTGCCATTGGTATTTAGCATTTTTAAATAGGAAGCTAAACTAACCTCCGGCTCTTCCTGACCGAAAGGGTTTGGAAGCCACCCTCGACTTCCCTGACCGAACCATTGAAAAAACATACGGTAAAAGGTACTATAAATCGGAATCGGATCTCGTAAAGGGCTTAAATCCGCATACACCACCTTTGCACCTTTTTCCTCTAGGGCTTCGATTCTCTCTGCTTCGTGAGAACCGTAAGAGGTGTTGATATGATCCGTAATAATCCAAACATTCAAATCCGGATACTGCTCCATTTGATTTAAGATTGCAAGCTTTAAATCTCTGCTAATTGTTGGGAAATCATCATCTTCAGAGCCAAGATCCGTAAACATAAACATATTCAGCACAAGGAACTTTTCTGCTTTTTGCACCACATCCTGAAATTCATAAAAAATCTCATGGTCCAAAATCCGTTCCTCTTGTACTATGTTCACTGTAATATCCCTCAAAAACTTGACTTCTTCCTCATATAGGTCATACTCAGCACTTTCATAATTTAATTCTGACGGCAACCCTTTTGTTTGATGACGTATAAAGGTTCCTACGTATAATACAAGAATAATTATTCCCAAAATCATCAAAACTTTTTTTAAATTGTTGGACTTTTTATTTGGGTTGGTCAATTTGATCGATCCTTTCCTCTATGTGTTTCCCTTATGCCTCACTGATAATTTGCTATGGATTATTGGTCTAATTTGGAATATACCTCTTCTAGGTGACGATCTCGAAGTTTTCTTCCTTGATCAACAATGTCTTCGCATTCCTCTATAATCTTTTGTTTATATTCTTCATCGGATAGTTGAAACAGATTGATTTTCACCGTAATTACCGCCCCTTCCAACCCTCCGTAGGCGGCCCAAATACCCACCCCGACATCCGACATCGTATCGATATTTCCCCACTTAATAAATACCTCTTGTAGCTCTAAGGCCTGTAACGCCAATTTTGCCGTATTAAGGGGAGTTTTCAAAGCATCTTTTGTAGCCTTTTCCATATCCTGATTTCGCTTTTCTTTTTCCTCCTCGGTATTCTTCGGCAACTTCATAGCCTTCAACACTCCTTCAAAGGCGTAGGTATCTTCCTTTGCCAGATGATTGAACTGTTTAATTAAACGGTGAAGCTCCTCAAAGCTATGCTGAAAAACCTGCTTTTGCTCTTCATTCAGTTGTTGAAAGGCCTCTTTTTTAAAAGTTAAGTTCCCCACCATGGAGGTTAGTGCACAACCAAGACTGCCACAGATTGCAGCAACACTGCCTCCTCCTGGAGTTCTTTTTTCACTTCCCACCTGCTTTATATATTGATTAAGCGGCATTTCAATATCCATCTTGATTCACCTCTTTTTTGTTTTACAAACTCCCTCTGATTTTTCGGTATTTTGTTGTTGTCTAAAGAGGACAATTACTCCGTCCCTCTGTCCTCTTTGTTCCCTTTATAATCCCGATAATAGATCGAAGCCACTTCCCGTAAGGCGGCGTAAGCGGGTATGGCCACAAAGGCACCGATGATTCCGAATAGGGTCACCGCAAGCATAATCAGGATGATGATGGTTAATGGGTGAATATTCAGTTTGTTGCCGATTACATTCGGAGAGATCAAATCACTTTCAATTTGCTGGACGATGACGGTTCCGATCAAAATTTGTATTACTACCCAGAAACCTTCTCCCAAGGCGATTACTAAGGCCGGTACCACACCGATGATCGGTCCGATAAAGGGAATGATTGAGGTGATTACCGCAAAGATAGCTAGAACCGGTGCTAAGGGAATCCCTGCAATTAAGTAAACAATCAGCATACCGACGCCGGTAAAAAGGGCTACAATCAACTGTCCCTGTACGTAAATACCCAGTACCGTGTTCACGTTTTCGGAACTTTTCATGATTTTTCCTCTATGGGCAGCCGGGATGAATTCCCGCAGATTTTTATAAAACTTATCTCCGTCCTTTAGCAGATAAAAGATCAGAAAAGGAACTAAAATCAGTTTAGTAGGGATCTCCTTCAACTGATTAAAAAGCTCGCTAAAATTCTCCTGCAGCCATCCGGTCAAATCACTTAACTGTGCCGTCAGGTTGTTTTCAATATTTTCAACGCTAATATAATCTTCAAGAAATCCTGGGACCATACTGTGGGGGTCCTCTTGATATCGTTCGTACTGCTCGGTTGCCAGATCCCCTAATTCATCAAACTGGTCGATGAAAAAATACCCCATAGACCCCATGATCAGAAAAAAACCAAGAACAAATATTAAGAAAGTAAAGACGACGCTTAAGGTATGAGAAAGTTTCTTTTCCAATAAATTGGCCAAGGGTTTTAACAGATAATAAAACAGCATGGAAAAAATGACAGGGATAAACAGAAAATTTACCGCCGCAAAGATTGGTTCAAATATAAATGAGAGTTGGTACAGTAAAAATATGATTAATAAGATCAAAGCGATTTTTATTAGCTTTTCAATTTGTTTGCTCATGGATTATGACTCCTTATTTCAATAATAGTTTTTTCTCTTTTAGTTTTGGTCCTTGCTAATCTGTGAAATAACTCTTAGAAAGGATATACCCTTGAAATTCACAACTTAAACCCTGCTCTTACTATTTATCATTTTCTTTGTGGTCAGCTTGATCACCGGAAGAAAAAGATCCCGCTAATCAATAACGAGGGCACTTCCCGATTAAGAAGTGCCCTCGTTATTAATTATTTCAATGATAGACTGATCCAATACCGCTCAATTCTCTTACCATTCACCACAACTTTTCTATCAAATACCACGCCGCCTCTTCTAAAATTCCCATAAAGAGTTGGCTGTCATGAAGATAAAAGAACCCGTCATCTTGTAGAAAGCGAGCAAAATAATTTCGGATTTTGCTGAAATCCTGGCTAGTGGATTTTCGTGCTATTTTGTAGCTCTAATTACAGCAAACACCCCTTGGCCGAGGCCGTCTTCAACTTCTTGATGCTGGTTATCCAGGGAAAAAATCGTCTGTTTTTTTTGTCGGACCGTAAAACCGGCTTCGCTGAGCATTTCAATTATTTCTTCAGCAGTATGAAAATTCGCATGCCGGTAACTCTTGTGTAAATGTTTGTTCTTTTCATACTGTTCTCCTAGGGGTGTTGCCTTATCGAGAAAGGCAATGATGAACACTCCAGTCTTTTGTAAAATTCTATAACACTCTTGGAATGCTTTTGGAACATCCTCAAGAAAACAATCCACGGTTACCATAAGGGCAAGATCAAAGGATGCATCCTCAAGGGGAAGATTTTCAGCCGTACCTTTCAGTACGTGAATTCCCCTACTTAAAGCTTTTTCTGCCATTGCTGTCGAAGGCTCCACCCCATAGTTGATACCTAATTTCGAAGCGAATATGCCGGTGCCCACCCCAATTTCAATTCTTTTATCCCCGTTCGGCAGCAACTGACGTATCGCTTCCACTTCTGATTTTAGCAATTGATCGTTGGTCTTAAACCATTCTTCATACTCTTCGACTTCCCGGTCAAAGGGATTTTCATTTCCCATGGTTCTTCCTCCCTTCTCACATCGCTTCGTCTCCTTTGTGTTATTTTAATCGGTAGGTATCAAATCCCCGATAATGAATAACCTCTACTTCATCGGTTTTTCTCAGTCGGGATATAAGCTCTTCAGCGTCTTCCTTGCCACGGGTTTTGAGAAAACCTTCGATTTCATATTGGTGCATAGGATGACGTTTAATAATACTTAAGATTGCCTCATAGTTATCCCTGATCTCGCTTTGGAACCCTTCGGATACTAAAAGATCAATGGAAGTTCCCTGTAGAACCTCCACTGCATGCTGTATTTTTTTATGATCCAAGGCCTTAACATGGGACTCCGCCGGAGGACGCACCGGGGTGTTGATATACAATCGATCATAGTCCAGGTTCTTCAGCTCTTTTACATATTGATTTAAGGAATAATCATCGTCATTGATCCCCTCCATCAGCATAATTTCAATCCATAACTGTCCCGGAAATTCTTTTGAAAAAGTCCGAAGTCCCTCCCGGACCCGATCAAAGGTTATGGATCCATGAGGACGATTGATAATTTTAAAAGACTGTTCATCATAAGCATCCATCGTCGGTAAAACGATATCCGCCCGATACAGTTCCTTTCGGAGTTGTTCATCATAGAACAGCGCTCCATTGGTTATTACCGCTACGGGTTTTTCGGTCTTTTGCTTGATCTTCAAAATCAGCTCCCCTAACCCTAAGTAAAGTGTAGGTTCTCCTTCACCGACAATGGTTACCACATCAAATTCCACACCATTTTTCACCGTAGTCGTAAATTCATCCAGAATCTCTATTACGGGAAAGTACAGTTCCCGAGTATTGGTCATACGATCGGTTCTTCCCAGTTGACAATAGATACAGGAATAATTGCAGGCTTTTTTAGGAATCGGACTGATCCCTAAGGAACTTCCCAATCTTCTCGATGGTACCGGACCATATACATAACTCATTTCTTTCATGCTGATTCCCTCCTGGACTAAACCATTTTACGAGCCTTTCGGAAGCTGTTTTCCCAGAGCTACCACGGAGATTTTTGTCCCTTGACATCAAGTATTTTTGAATAGTCCCAGATTCCCGGTCCCCCTTTCCAGATTCCAATACACTATTTCTTCTTCTCCGCCTTCAAACTAAACACTATAGGAAGTTTTCCTACCAACTCAGGATAATAGCAGAGCCCATTCGCATCGGTTTTGCTTCCCCCCATACCGGGAACGCAGCGATCATATTCTTTGATATAGGTAATATACAGTTCCCCACTCAACAAACCGTTGACAATGGTACTTAATTGATGCCCCCAGAAATAGTTTTCCGCTTTCTTTTCCTCTGAGGCATACCCTCCGATTGTGGACTCATAATCCCCGCTCATTTGAAAATAAGGATATCTGGGATTCAGCTCCCCACGATTCAAAGCCGTCTCATCAAAAATCCCCATAAAGGGATGTCCGTCATGAAGATAAAAGAACCCATCATCTTTTAGAAAGTGTGCGATTACTTTTCCCCACTGATTTAAATCCGGCAGCCACCCAATGGCACCATCGGTGGTCATAACGATGTCATACTCTCCCTCGTGTACTTCCATTAATTTCAAAATATCCGAAGTGATAAATTCGACAGTATCTATTCCAAAATCCTTAGCCAGTTCTCTAGCATAATGCATATTATCCGGTACCAAATCCACCCCGGTTACAATGGCCCCTTTTCGAGCAAGCAATATGGAGTCCGCACCGGTGTTGCACTGAAGATGCAAGATCTTCTTTCCCTTAACATCCCCCAACTCTTCTTCAACCATGGGATTTAGTTTAAAATCTTTGTCTGCCAGTTTGATCTTAAAGTGCTCATAATGATCTTTCGACAGGGTCCCCCAGGCAGTTTTATTTGCTTCAATTTGTTGTTCTTCCTTGTTACTTAATTCCTTTTTCTCATTTCTTTTTTCCTCTTCATTTTTCATTCAGTATTCCTCCCATCAAATTTTCTTCTATCCATACAGAAAGGTCATCTGCTCCGTATTCCCGGTTGCAAAGAACCGTCACTTCCCAATCGATCTTAGGATAGTAACTGGACCGGAAATTCACTCCCGGGTCCTCTCCCATGATCATATACTTGTATACCTCATTCCCTTTTTTACGAAGCCACATACCATAGCCATAATAAACCTCTTCCTGGACTTTTGCATAGGCTTTAAAAAGGGTATCCACAGTCTCTTGTTGCAAGATCTCCCCGCTGAATACTCGTTCCCATAACAGACTGACATCTTCGGCCGTGACAAAAATCCCTCCGTCAGGACCGCCGATTACGGGTATGGAATAAATATTACTAATCATGGCTCCCTGTTCATTTTTAGTATACCCCAGGGCAGTGTTTTCCGGTAGTTGATCCATGGCAAAATATCCGGAGTTTTTCATTCCTGCGGGATTCAAAATATATTTTTTAATAAAATCCGTAAAGTTCATGCCGCTTATTTCTTCAATGATCAACCCAAGAACGATATAGGCTCCATTATTGTAATGAAATTTTTCACCCGGTTCAAACATGGTTTTTCCTTTGTTGATCAAGGGCAGAAAATCTTTGGTTTTTCGTAGTAAGTACATAGGCTGCTCGATCCATAGTTCACTGAAATCATCCATTACTTCTTCGTCAAAGTAATCCGGTATGCCGGAAGTATGACTTAGTAAATGATGCACTTTCACGTCGGAATGGAAGTTGGGAAACAGCTTAACAATAGAATTTAACCGGTCCTTGGAAGAAAGCTTTCCTTCCTCAATAAGCTTTCCGATACCCAGAGCGGTAAAAAACTTGGCTCCCGAAGCAATCCCAAATTTGGTATCGGAATTATTTACTCGTTTATTACTTAAATCAGCGTATCCAAAGGCCTCTTGATATAGGGTATGTCCTCCCTTTTTAATGGAGACCACTCCGGAGAAATCCTCAATTTCCTTTATCTTTTGCAGTAGCCTTTTTTGCAACTCTTCAGAAAGATTTTCCGTCCTATTATCAGACATATCCATTGTCAGATTTTCAGACAGTATTTTCCCTTCACCGGTCCCCATGCTCCGTTCAGCATTGCTGGCCAAACGCTTTGCCATTATTATATCCGGCTTTCCAGGTCCATTGGCATCGGGCAGCACTCCAACGATCTTGTAACCGATCTTTTCATAAAATTCATAGGGATGATTATGGTAATTTTTAATGTTCCTGATTTTTTCGTACGTATTTTCAAACAAATCTCCATCACTCAGTGAGGTTTCGAACCTTTCGTCATCGGTACCCAGATAGATCATCATCCCACCCCGATTTATGATTTCTTTTTCCAGGGCATCCACCAGTTTACTTCCCACACCCTTGGATCTCGTAGATCCGTCGACTACTAAGGGATGGAGTTCCCAACCGGTTTTATTATACTGAGGAATTCCCCCGATAAAACCCATCAGTTTATCGTTTTCCACAGCCATAAACGCAATTCGTTCTTCACTTAAAATTTCTTTCATCTCTTTCATAGAGTCTTCACTATAGCTTTCAGGGAAATTCAACTGAAGCAGTTTTGCTCCGGCCTTTATGTATCCTTCCTTATTTTGATCAAATATTTTTATTTCCATTTACCTTCACTCCTATCTCCAAAAACGAGTCATGTTTTTCTTTTCCTTAATATTATAATCAATCATAGCGTCCAGCAAATCGAAATCAATCTTATCGGTCCACTTGATTTTAAAAAGCATTTTAGTTCGTTCATACCCTGCCTGTTCTATCTGTTCCTCAAAATGATCCAAGGCTTTAGTTTCCGGTGAAATAGAAATATGATTTTTTGCCACACTGAAGGCAAGGATAAATGTTCCGTGATCCGTAAACATCGGTTGATTCCATTTAATTTCTCTCTTTAACTCCGGGAATTTGTTTGTAATATGCTGAAGGATGTCTTCCATACGGGCTCGTTTTTCCGGATCTTCCATAGTGTTTAAAAAATCTACAAAGTTCTTCATTCATTAACACCTCCTAGATCATATATTCCCGATTTATCTCCCCATAAGCAATGATTAGCACCCTAATAAATAGTATATACAATCTCAGTAAATAGCAGAAGGACACCGGGTTGGATTTCTTCTCCGTCTTAAGGCGGAGATAAAAAATTTATTTATTTAAAACAACGTTCAGGTCATGTTTAGGTAAAAAAGCATAAAAAAAGCCCCTGAAATTATAAAAAAGATTCAATAATTTCAGGGCTATTTTTCAGGGGGGTTATTCTTTTCTTCCCCAAACCGATAAATTCCATAAAAGCGACGAATTCCGGTTGCAAACATCAGGATATTAAAAATTAAAAATAA
>SLKF01000277.1 GCA_007134725.1 Clostridiales bacterium
AAAAAAAGGCAGGTGACCCTATGGCTTCAACAAAAGAGTACTTAGAACGAATCCCTATGTTTTCGGGACTGCATAAAGAAGAATTAGAACTATTATCCAAGTATGAAGTGGAGAAAACCTATCAAAAGGGAGAATCCATTTTTCTAGAGGGTGATCCGGGAAAAGCGGTCTATTACATTAAAAGGGGAAAAATCAAATTGTATAAAACCTCCCTGGAGGGCAGGGAAGTTACCTTAAACATTCTGGGTCCCGGCAGTATTTTTGCCGAGGTAACCATGTTCAGTGATTTGGATTATCCCGCAACCGCCATGGTCCTAGAAGATGCTTTGGTGGGCATGATTCGAAATGAGGATTTGGAAAAAATCGTTCAGGAGAACGGGAATATTGCCCTCAGTTTAATTAAAGAGCTGAACCGGAGACTGTATTATGCCCAGGTAAAAATAAAAGACATGGCCCTTCATGATGTAAACGGCCGCGTGGCTAAGGTGTTGTTGGATTTGGCCTACCGTTATGGAAAGAAAAACAGCCGGGGCATTCAGATTGATTTAAAAATGACCAAAACGGAAATTGCCAATATCGTAGGAACCTCAAGAGAGACCGTCAGCCGGTCCCTCAGTCAATTGAAAAATGATGAGGTCATCGATATGAAAGGAAAATTGGTGTTTATCAAATCCTTAGAGGATTTGGAGGAACTGAGTTTATAAGGAGGAGTCCTATGGGTTTTTATGAAGATTTCAGCAAATATTACGATCTGATCTTTCAGGCGAAAAAGCCTCAAGTGGATTTTATCAAAAAACGTACTCCGAAAGATGGAAAGATTTTAGATGTGGCGGCGGGGACGGGAAACCATGCCATAGCCCTTGGAAAAGAGGGATATCCTCTTTGGGCCGTGGAATACGATGAAAAAATGCTAAAGGTATTAGAAGAGAAACAGGAAAACCATGACCGGAAAGTTAAGGCCCGACAGGGAGATATGAAAAAGATTCAGGAATATTACCATCAGGATTTTTTTGATAGCATCTATTGTATCGGAAACTCCCTGGTTCATCTTTCAAGCTTTGAAGAAATCCAGACCTTTTTAGAAGGTGCCTATCTTCTATTGAAAAAGGAAGGAAGCCTAATCATTCAAATCATCAATTACGACCGAATCCTGGATCAGGATATTAAGGGACTGCCTACGATTAAAAATGAAGAAGATCCGGAGCTGAAAGCGGAATTTGTGCGCAACTATGAAAGAATTAAGGGTTCTCATCTCCTGGATTTTCATACCCGGCTGACCGTTGAAAAATCCGGGGAGAAAAAAATCTTTGAAAATCATACCCCCCTGCTCCCGATTCGCTACAAAGCGCTCAAGGACTTGATGGAAAAAGCAGGATTTAAGAAAATTCAGGCCTTCAGCAATTTTATGGAAAAAGACTATGATCCTGAGGCCCGGCCTTTGGTTATAACCGGGGTAAAATTATAAATTGACAAGATTCCGGGGATATGCTATTCTACATTAGAATATAAAGAAATCCGTCGGATGAATAGACGGAGTTCTGGATACCTTTAAAAAGGTCCCGTGAGGCCTAAAGGAGTGATCAATATGATAAATGTTGGAAAAAAGCGAAAAAGCTTTGGAAATTGTGTTGCCCGAAAATCATATAAAGAAGACATTCAAGACAATACAGGTTTTTTTGAAAACCTGCTATTGTCTTTTTATTTTTGTCTAAAAGCTGTTTAAAATTTCAAGAGGAGGCCATTGATGAAAATTATATTTAAAGAGGTAAGGGTGTTGGATCCTGAGAGTATGCGGGATGAAGTGCTGGATGTGGTCATTGAAGGGCAAAAAATTTCAGAAATGGGAAAGAATCTGGATAAAAGAGAAGGAAGGGTTATCGAAGGAAAAGGGAAGTGGTTGGTTCCGGGACTGATTGATGTGCATGTACACCTTAGGGAACCGGGTTTTGAATATAAGGAAACCTTCATTAGCGGAAGTTACAGTGGGGCCATGGGAGGCTTTACGACGGTAGCCTATATGCCGAATACCAATCCTGTCATTGATCATCCTGACATGGTAGCAAAACTGATAAAAAAAGGAAAGACGGAAGGCATCATCAATCTTCATCCCGTGGGTGCCATGACATTATCCCAGCAGGGAAATACTTTGGGGGATTACAGGGAGATGAAAAAAGCCGGGGCTGTTGCCCTTAGTGAAGACGGGAAAAGTGTCCTGGATAGCGGTGTGATGAAACAGGCCCTATTAAAAGCCAAGAAGGAAAACCTGCCGGTGC
Source organism: Clostridiales bacterium (assembly GCA_007134725.1). GTDB lineage: Bacteria > Bacillota > Clostridia > Peptostreptococcales > T1SED10-28 > Isachenkonia. The sequence goes on from SLKF01000277.1 coordinate 2,274, forward strand.
TGGTGCACTGCGAAGATCCTTCCTTAGTGGCGGGTGGAGCCATGAATGAAGGGGAAAAAAGCAAAGCATTAAAGATCAAAGGAATTCCCAACAGTGCCGAGGATGTGATTACCGCCCGGGATCTGATTCTAAGTCACGAGACCGGAGCCAGGGTCCACCTTTGTCATATGAGTACGAAAGGCAGCGTGGAGCTCTTACGGGAGGCGAAAAAGAAGAATCCCAAGGTTTCCGGAGAAGTATCCCCCCATCATTTTACACTAACGGAAGAGGTTATAGACGGGATGGACACCAATACAAAAATGAATCCTCCCCTACGCCGGGAAGCGGATCGGCGGGAGCTGATCAAAGGCCTTCAGGAAGGGGTCATCGACATTATTGCCACGGATCATGCCCCCCACAGCAAAGAGGATAAAAATCAAGGCTATGAACAGGCCCCCTTCGGGATTGTAGGATTGGAAACCGCCCTCAGTATCGGCCTGACAGAGCTGGTCCATACCGGGGTATTATCTCCCCTTACATTCTTTGAAAAGCTGACGATCAATCCCGCAAGGCTCTTAGGAATCCCCCGGGGAAAACTGCAGGTGGGAGAAGTGGCGGACCTGACCCTAATCGATCCCGACGTGTCCTATGAAATTCAACCGGAAAAATTTCAGTCCAAAAGTCAAAATACCCCCTTTACAGGGAGATCTGTAAAAGGAAAACCCATGCTTACTATGGTATCAGGAAAAATTGTTATGGAAAATGAAATAATAAATGAAACAATAAAGGAGGGGAATCAATGATTGATCAACTAATACGTTCCATTGAAAAACTGCAAAATCCCACGGTGGTGGGTCTGGATCCAAGACTCGGCTTTATTCCCGATCATATTAAGGAAGAAGCCTTTGACAAATACGGAAAAACCCTGCAAGGAGCATCCCAAGCTTTCTATCAGTTTAGTAAAGAAATTATTGATGAAGTAAAAGATATCGTACCGGCGGTTAAGCCCCAGGTGGCCATGTACGAGCAGTACGGTTATGAAGGTATCAAAGCCTACATGGAGACCATACAGTATGCTAAGGAGCAGGGACTGATCGTTATAGGAGACATCAAGCGGGGAGACATTGCCTCCACCGCAAAGGCTTATTCCGACGGGCATATCGGTCTGGTGGACATTGAAGGGGAGCGACTTGAGGTTTTTAAGGAGGATTTTATCACCCTCAGTCCCTATCTTGGATACGATTCCATTGAACCCTATGTAAAGGACTTAAATGAGCGAAACAAAGGACTGTTTATTTTAGTGAAAACCTCGAATCCCAATAGCAAAGAAATTCAAAACCTTCCCGTGGAAGAGGAACTGCTTTACGAACGGGTGGCGAAACTGTTAAAAACCTGGGGAAAAGAAGCCATGGGAGAGCTGGGATACAGCCGTATGGGTGCTGTGGTGGGAGCCACCCATCCTAAGGATGCCCAAACCATTCGAAAAATTTTACCGAATACCTTCTTCCTGGTACCGGGATACGGAGCCCAAGGAGCCACCGCGGAGGATTTGATTCCGAACTTCAATAAAGGGGGAAGGGGAGCAATTATCAATTCTTCCAGAGGAATAATCGCCGCCTATCAAAAGGAAAAATATCAAAAGGACTTTGAACCGAAGGACTTTGGCAAGGCTGCCAGAGCAGCAGCATTGGATATGAAAAAAGACTTGCAGCGGGTGCTGGACTAAGAAGGAGGCGAATTAAATGGAGAAAAAAAACATCGAAAAAGCCCGGATACTGAAAAACCAAGCCCTGACTCCGGAGATTTACGAAATGGTTGTGGACGTGGGAAAAACCTTGGATGCAGTTCCGGGTCAATTCTTAAACCTGTATTGCAAAGACGGATCCCGGTTACTGCCCCGACCCATCAGTATTTGTGAAGTCGATGAAAAGATGGGAACCTTTCGCTTAATCTACAAGGTGCTGGGTAAGGGTACGGAAGAGTTTACAACCCTTAAGGAAAATGAAAAAATCGAATACTTGGGACCCTTAGGCACAGGTTTTACCCTGGAGGAATCGGACAATAAAGAAATCCTTATCATCGGCGGCGGGGTAGGGGTGCCTCCCTTACTGGAACTTTCCAAAAGATTAAAGGGGAAAAAACGGGTACTGCTGGGGTTTGAAAAAGAGAGTATTTTGACCGGAGACTTTAAAAAAGTGGCAAGGGAAGTGACGGTGGCCACCACCACGGGCACCGAAGGCATAAAGGGTACGGTAATGGATCTTCTGGAAGAGGGAGAATATGTACCGGACCGGATTTACAGCTGTGGACCGAAGGGCATGTTAAAGGCGGTGCAGGCCTGGGCCCGGGAGCGAAACATCCCCATGGAGCTATCCTTGGAAGAGCGGATGGCCTGCGGGATCGGCGCCTGTCTGGTTTGTACCTGTAAAATCAAGGAAGGTCCTCACATAGAAGATTGGAACTATCAGCGGGTTTGTAAAGACGGCCCGGTATTTAACGGAGAAGAGGTGGTGTTTGAATGATTAGTCCCGGCAAAAGACCGAATTTAACCGTAAAGCTTTCGGGAGTGGAACTGAAAAACCCGGTAATGCCGGCTTCCGGCACCTTTGGCTCCGGGAGGGAATTCGAAGAATATCTGGATCTTAGTCGATTGGGCATGGTGGTTACCAAAGGCGTTGCGGATGTACCCTGGAAAGGGAATTCGACACCGAGAGTTGCCGAGACCTATGGGGGGATGCTCAACAGTGTGGGGCTTCAAAATCCGGGGATTGAGCACTTTATTCGGGAAGATATCCCTTTTTTACAAACCCATGACACAAGAATCATGGTAAACATCGCCGGTAGAAGCATTGAAGAATATGTACGGGTGGTTAGGGTGCTTGGGAATCAACCGGTGGACTTTTTAGAGCTGAACATCTCCTGTCCCAATATCAAAGAGGGGGGAGTGGCCTTTGGTACCGACCTGGATATGGCTTATCAGGTAACGAAAAAGGTAAAAGCGGCGGCAACACAGCCCTTAATTGTGAAACTAAGTCCCAATGTAACGGATATCGTGGCGGTGGCCAAGGCTTGTGAAGCTGCAGGAGCCGACGGCATCAGCTTAATCAATACCCTGTTGGGAATGAAAATGGATATAAAGACCCGAAGACCGGTCCTTGCCAATACCTTTGGAGGCCTATCGGGACCGGCGATTAAGCCTGTGGCGCTGCGAATGGTTTACCAGTTGGCCAAGGAAATCAAGATTCCCATTATCGGCATCGGGGGAATTTCCACCTGGGAAGATGCCCTGGAATTTATTTTAGCCGGGGCCACGGCGGTACAGGTGGGTACGGCAAACTTTCGAAATCCCCGGGTGATGATGGAAATAATCGAAGGATTGGAAAACTATCTGAAAGAAGAAAACATCGACAGCATCGAGGAACTCATCGGTGCGGGACATGAATCAAAGGAGGAGAATCCATGTTAACAAGAGAGCGAATGATTGAAATTCTAGAGGAAACCGAAGTACTGCTGAGAGGCCATTTTTTACTGACTTCAGGGAAACACAGCAAAGAGTATATGCAATGTGCAAAGTTGCTGCAATACCCCAATTATGCCAAGGAAATCATCGGAGAATTAGCGAAGCGTTTTAAAGATCAGGAAATTGATATGGTCATCGGTCCGGCGGTGGGAGGCATTATTGTGGCCTATGAGATGGCCAGTCAGTTAGAGGTCAAAAATGTGTTTGCGGAAAGAGAGCAGGGTAAGATGACGCTTCGAAGAAACTTTACCATACCCAAAGGGGCCAAGGTCTTAGTGGCAGAGGACGTGGTAACCACGGGAGGCTCCGTTAGAGAAGTGATGGAAGTGGTAAGGGAACAGGGTGCGGAAGTAGCCGGTGTGGCGGTTATCGTGGACCGAAGTAACGGGAAAGAGGAATTCGGAGTTCCCTTTGAAGCCGCCTTGTCCGTAGAAGTGGTTGCTTATGAAGAAAAGGACTGTCCCTTATGTAAAGAAGGAAAATCGAAAGCTTATAAACCGGGAAGTCGAAACATCTAAGGAACGATTTAACCGCAAATAGAAAAAATATCGATCTACAATCATAAAAGACCTTTATAGAAAAGACCTTTATAGAAAAGACCTTTATAGAAATAAAAGGGATCCTATGTAAAGGTCTTTTTTTGTGTTTTTTATTACATCTGAAGAATACCTGGAGGAGCCTGTGGAAATATTGTAGGACATTAAGCAATTTTTCATGCGTCTTTTGGATAAAAATCGGGTATAAAATAGAGTAGATAACAATCCTAATATAAAGGGGGATGCCTTTGAATCCATACATCGAATCCTTTGTGCGAAAAACCCACTTTCATCACCATCGGTTATTTCATGGGCCCAAAAGAAAGATTATGACGTACCGGAAATGCATCAAAAAATTCAGCATTTATCGGGTCACAGGATTTGCCGTAGGAAAAATCAATCTGGGGACATTGGATATCCTGGAGCTTCAAGGAAAACTTCAAGGAGAGGAGGAAGCCCTTAATCGAAGGATCATTGACAAGAAAATCAGTACGATCAATCAACGAAACGAGTTTCGCAGCTTCTTTTTCTTTCTTGAAAAGGAGTATCCGGAAGACTATCAACACCTGCCCTTTCTTAAAAGTGAACGGCCGGACTTTATCCTTCGATACAAAAGAGAAGTAATCGGAATCGAGATTACCGAAGCCATCGATGCCGGGGATGCCCAGCAGCGGGCTAAGATCTATGAAAGCGAATTAAGAGGGAGAAGAGCCGGTGAAATTGAAGAATATGTGGACCAAACCCCGGCGATGGCCGTCTTGGGAAAGTCAAAGATCTCCTTGGAAAAACTGATCGCCAAGCGAATAAAAGACAAGAAAGAAAAATTTGAAGATTTTCAAAGGGTGGACCGGGAAATTCTTATTATTATTGCCAATCACCATGAATTCCAAGGTTCCGGGGATATTGAAACAATGCGAAAAGCCCTGGAAAGAAAAGGACCGTTAAAAGAAGCCCCGTTCTCTTTGGTGGTGATGAATCTGATCCATGGCATTTATGCACATTTTTATTGGGAAAGGGATAAGGTGATTCTCCATAAAAAACCCGGAAATCGGGAAATTATTCCTGAATTCTCAGAAGCAAGGATCAGACGGAAAAATCCCTGGAAAAAAACATAAAAAATAACCGGGTTTTCCCGGGGTTTGATATTGTGATGGATGGGTTCCATAGGGTATAATTATTAAATAGGAAAATTGTTGTAATATTTTCAAAACTTTCACAAATAAATTGTAAAGGAAGATGTATATGAAAATTGCCATTGTATATAATCGTGAAAGCCAGGCGGTAATCAACCTTTTTGGAATTCCCAACAAAGAAAAATACGGACTCAACACCATCTCCATGGTGGAATCCGCATTGGTTGAACACGGACATCAGGTGGAAACCTTTGAAGGGGATAAAAATATCATTCGAAAACTGGAAGAATTTATGCCGCGGGTGGTTTCCGGCGAAAGACCGGGACTGGTATTTAATCTAAGCTATGGAATACAGGGGAAAGGACGCTATATGCATATCCCGGGGATTTTGGAGATGCTGGGCATTCCCTATGTGGGATCGAATCCCGAAACCCATGCCATCGCCTTGGATAAGGTGATTACAAAAATGATTTTACTGCAGCGGGGAATACCCACACCGAAATTTGCGGTTTTGGAAACCCCCAAGGACGAGCTTAAAGAGCCACTCACCTATCCCTTAATTGTAAAACCCAAAAGTGAAGCGGTATCCTTCGGCCTGAAAATTGTTCGAAATCCTGAAGAATTAAAAGCCGGGGTGGAGAATATCTATAACGAGTTTAAGGCCCCTACCCTGGTAGAGGAGTACATTGAAGGTCGGGAGGGAAATGTAGGCCTTCTGGGGAATGATGAAGTGGAAGCATTACCGGCGGTGGAACTAATCTTCGGAGAAGGAGAGAAAATCTTTACCTTTGAAGACAAAACCCATAAAAGCGGACGAGATGTGGGACGGGAATGTCCTGCAAACTTAACTCCGGAACTGGAGGAAAAGGTAAAAACCTTAGCGATTCGAACCTTTAAAGCCTTGGACTGTTATGACAGCGCCCGGGTGGATTTTCGAATTGATGAAGAAGGGAATCCCTATGTGTTGGAAGTAAACTCCATGGCCAGCCTGGCGCCCACGGCCTCCTATGTCTATGCGGCGGAAAAAATGGGACTTCCTTATAATAAATTGGTGCAACGTTTAATCGAAGTTGCTTCTCAGCGGTATTTTGGGTCGATTCTGGAAGGTCCGGGAGACGGAGTTCAGGATTATGAAAATTCTGCTTTTTCGTATATAACCCAAAACCGTGACAATATGGAAAATGAACTTCGTTCCTGGACCAATATGTATACCGCCACCGATGATCCCGTAAGCAAGCAGGCCTTTATACGAAAGCTGGATTATCGACTAAGAAAACTGAAGTTAAAAAAGAACGCTCATTATACCGATGGAAAGTCCTCCTGGTTTTGGACGGGGAAAAAGGGATTCCAAAACGGCACCGTATTTGTAATTCCCGCAGATATTCCCGGGAACCGGGGAGCCTATCCGATCCCCTTTAGGAAAGAACCGGAAAACCTTTATGGAGAGGGAATTGCCTCCAGTCGTGCAGGGCTTATCTCTGTGTTAAAAGCCTTGGATGCTTTAAAACACCTGGGTCGGATGGATGATGCCAATTTCGGAGTATTTGTCTATGGGGATGAAGGTCTTGGGATGCGCTACAGTTCCGAAATCCTCAAGAAAATTGGGAAAAGAGCGAAAAACATGGTGGTTATGCACCCGGGCTATAATGAAAATAAAGTGGTCAACCAACGACGGGGAGCCATTAAACTGAAAGTGGTCATCGAAGGCAGTTCCTTACGGATCGGTAGTCAGAGTACCACTTCCAATGCCTTGGACTTTTTGTTGGATAAATCGGTAGATATCAAAAAAATCGATAAGGAAAATAAATACTTGACCGTGGCAATCCAGGACATTCAGTCCAATCGATACAGTATGCTGATCCCCCATCGGGTCAGTGCCAATATGTTTATTACCTATATCGACGAAGAGCAGGCGAAAAAAGTAGAAGCACGGGTACGAAAGTTGTTTCAAACAAAGAAAAAAGGCATCAAAACCTACATTGAAAAACTGGAAGAGCGTCCACCCATGGTAAAAAGCAAAGATAGTGAAAGTCTAATAGCAGAGTTACGGGAAATCAGTGAAAAGTGGAAAATTCCCTTTGATGTGGAGTCTACGTTACTACCTTCCGCAGCCGGGGTAATCAGCAAAGAATGTGCTGTGGTTTGTGGAATGGCCCCAAGTTCGAAAAATCTGTATACACCGGAAGAATCCATCAGTAGAACGGAACTTGTGCAAAAGACTTTGCTGATCAGTCAGTTTTTACTGAAAGAATAACCAAAAGGAAGAGAAGAAGTTTCTCATGACATTTATACACTCGGGGGAAGTCTTCTTAATCTACAATTATTGAAAAATAAGAGAAAGGCAAGAGATGAAATATGAAAAAAGAGAAGAGGGGAAAAGATGAAGACGAAAACTGCACCGGTGCATCGTAGTAAAAATGGGATGGTCTCTTCGGCTTCAAGTCAAGCTACTGAAATAGGAGCAGATATCTTAGCAAGGGGAGGAAATGCTTTTGATGCCGCCACGGCGGTATCCTACTGCTTAGGAGTTACGGAGCCTCAAGCATCGGGAATCGGAGGGCAGTCCATGGGGGTAGTATATCTTGCAAAAGAGAAGCGATACTTTGCATTGGACGGCTCCTCGATTGCTCCGTATCACTTTCAACCGAATGAGATGCCTAAAACGCCTTTGAAACTGGGATTAAAAGCCACTACCCTTCCTTCGACACCGGCGTTTTACGGATATCTTTTGGATAATTATGGGACGCTGTCTTTTAAAGAGTTGGTAGAGCCTGCAATTAATGTGGCAACAAAGGGATTTCCCGTAACCCCTTTAATCCATGCCTTAATTGATCGTAGTAAAGAAGACTTGAAAAATGATCCCCAGGCGAATAAGAACTTCCTCAAGGAAGGTAAACCCTTAAGTGTGGGAGATATTCTTACCCAGCCGGAGATGGCCCGGTTGATGAAAAGAATGGCAGAGAAAGGCTGGCAGGATTTTTACACGGGAGAAATCGGTAAAGAAATCGTTGCGGATATGAGGGCTCGAGACGGGCTGCTCACTACCGAGGATCTAAGTCAAATCCCCGTGCCGATTGAGCGACATGTATTGGAAGGAAAGTACCGGAAATACGGAATTGTTACCTTCCCACCTCCGGGAGCCGGACGGGTGTTAATGCAGATATTAAACATTCTCGAAAACTTTACGGAAGAGGACATTGATTTGGACAGCCCCTACGGCAATCTGATTTTGGCCCTGGCTTTTCAACTTACCCTTCGGGATCGGAAACGAATGCCTCAAAATCCGGATATTTACTTTCAACAAGCCACAAGAAAAATGACCGATAAAAAATACAGTCGGGAAGTCACTGAAAATATCCGTATAATTATTGAAAAATATTCCGAGACCATCACCCATCTTCCACCGGAAACTTCGGGAGAAACCACCCATTTTTCCGTTGCGGACAGGGAAGGAAATATCGTAGCGGTAACCCAATCCATTGAATTGGTATTCGGTGCCAAACGAACCGCCCAGGGACTGGGATTTTTCTACAATAACTACATGAGTGCCTTTGAATACAAGGATCGCACCCATCCCTATTATCTTTTGCCGGGGAATAAACCCTGGAGCAGTGTGGCACCAACCATTGTCACCTCCAGGAAAAAACCCCTGCTGGTGCTTGGAAGTCCCGGGAGTGAACGGATCTCCACGGCCCTCAGCCAAGTGATCCTTAGATATCTTGATGGAAAACAGGATTTATCAAAAGCCATAGAAGAACCAAGATTTCATACTTCCGATCTGAAGAAAATGCAGTTGGAGAAAAAGCGGTTCTCCAAGGAAATTGAAAAAACTTTTGAAGAAACCGGCTTTGATATCCGGCGTCGAGGATCCTACAGTTTTTATCTTGGCTGTGTCCAGGGAATTGAGATGCCCAATAAAAGAAACGGATACCAATTCTATGGGGTGGCGGACCCCAGAAGAGACGGATCAGCCAAAGGGCCGGAGTAGGGAGCTGACCCGAAGCAGGGACTTGACCCGAAGCAGGGACTTGACCCGAAGCAGGGACTTGACCCGAAGCAGGGACTTGAAAGGGAGGGAAAGTCATGAAAGACCATAAATTGCCGGTACTGATATCCATTCCCCATGGGGGAACCTTAGTACCCAAGGAAATGAGAGGGTTCTTTCAATTGGGGGAGCAGGAAGTTTTACGGGACGGGGATACCTGGACCCGAGAAATTTTCGACTTTCGAGAAGAAGTATTGGAATTGGTGGAAACCCCGGTGCCGAGAGTGGTCATCGATTTAAATCGGGGTAAAGAAGACCTGCCTCCGGATAATTTTGACGGAGTGGTAAAGACCAAATCCGTATTTCTGAATCCTGTATGGCAAAACCCCGAAGGTTTAGAAGAAGCACAGCGAAAGCATTTAATCGAAAAATACTATAATCCCTATTATAACAAGATTTTAAAAGCCTTGGAAAATCCGGCAGTAAAACTGGGACTCGACTGTCACAGCATGCTACCGGAAAATCCTTTTGATGAAACCGCAGAAAAAAGACCCTTGTTTTGTATCAGCAACCGAGGGGGAAAAGCAGGGGAATTGGTAAAAGAACCCCTCAGTGCACCGAGGGAGTTATTGCTTTCCTTTAAAGAATCCCTGGAAAAGGAATTTGGAAAAGGAAGCGTTCAGTTGAACGATCCCTTTTCCGGAGGCTACATTACCCGGTACTTCGGAATGAAAAAGAATGTCCCCTGGATCCAGTTGGAGGTAAACCGGTCCTTGTATCTTCCTTCAGAAGGGCCCATCACCGAAAGTCCCGGGGAAGAACACCGGGAAAAGGTGAAGGAACTGAATCGTAGAATTTTTAAAGCAATTACGGGCCTAAAACTGTAGTGTAGGCCCGGTTTTTTTCTTTAAGTGGACAGAGTGGACAGAGGGACGGAGTCATTGTCCTCTTTTGAAAAATTGTTTGGTGGGTTGATTTTCTTTTTTTAAAAATGAACTTTTTCTTAGTTAGTACGTTATATTTAGGGAGAGGGTAATATGACGGAACGGGAATTAATCATAAAAGCACAAGGGGGCCATAACCCGTCGTTAAATCAGCTGCTGCTGGATAATTATTCGATCCTGAAGGGCTATTTAATCAAGCTTACTCTCCAAAAAGAACTGGCGGAGGATCTTACCCAGGAGACCTTATTTAAAGCGGTTAAAAAAATACAGGACTATGAACCCCAAGGGAAGTTTAGCACCTGGTTAATTGTGATTGGAAAGAATCTTTACTTTGATTATTTGCGGAAAAACAAAAGAGAAGGAAGCTTTGAAGAATATGAGTCGGGTTCCAGTAGGATCCACGAAAAAAAAGGCCCAAGTCTGGAAGATGAAGTTATGAATACGTTCGCCTTTGATAAAATGAAAGAAAGTTTAGCAACACTCAGTCAGGAAAAGCGCAGTGTATTTGTCTTAAAACATTATTACGGATACTCTTATAAAGAAATCGCAGAAATCGAAGGGTGTCCCATAGGCACCGTACGTTCAAGGTTACATAAGAGCATTGAGGAGATTCGAAAAGCCATGGAAAAGGAGGGGTTGGATGGATTCTAAATGCAGAGAAACCCAATATCGAATGTTGGATTGGTTTTACCAAGAAGAGGAAGAAAAAAAATGGGATTTCGATCATGTTCAACAGTGCAAGGAATGCCAAGGATATCATCAAAACCTGCTAAAAACAGAAAAGAACCTACCGAGAGAACCCATGGAGTTTCAAGCTTCCGATACTTTCATCCGGGCCTTGGAGGATCAAGTTCGAAAAGAACGGATACGGGTTGAGGAAAAGAAGGAAAGGACAAGATTTTTAAAAGAGTTGGGAGCTTTTCCGGCGGTAGCCTTTTTCCTACTGAGCCTCATGGGCAGCCTCTTCTATTATGATGTGGGACCCTCCTTTATTCAGGTGCAGTTGGCGGGATTATTGGTGTTTCCCTTGATCATTCCAATCCTGGGAGCCGTTGAAAAAAAACGACAGCAGGGACGTGATTATTATGGTTCGTGATTTGACGGAAGTCCCCCTAATCCTTTGGGTATTACTGGGAGCCGTGTTGCTTGTTCAAGGTTCCTGGATGTTCTATGACGCAAAGAAAAGAAAGGAATATCCCTGGATTTGGGGACTTTTCGGACTACTGAATACCCCCACAAACTTACTGATTTATCTGGTGGTAACCCGAATTATCAAGAAGAAAAAAAGGTGTCCCCACTGTGGAGAAATGGTGGAAGAAAAAGTGACGTACTGCAGTCATTGCGGCAGGGAAATGGATGAGATACTACAGGCAGAAAAAGAAAAATAAAAAAATATACCCATTTAATCAATGGCAATCGATTAAATGGGTATTAATGTTTGTATAGAGGGATTTAAGACTTTTTAGACTATTCTTTTAGAAGGTATGTAAAAGATCCCCCCAAAGCACTTAAGAAGAAGGTGAGCCCGATGAAAATTGAAATGACTGATAAAGCCAAGGAATACGCCTTAAAAATCCATAAACCCGTCATCATTCGATACGAAAAAAAAGGATGATGTCACAGTGGCTTTCGCTATGTCCCGGTTATTGGTTTTAGCGACGGCAAAGATAGTCTGGAAGACTATCAAAAGTATGACATTCAGGGAATTCCTCTCTATATCAGCAAGAAAGCGGAAGCGGAGGATGAAATAATCACTATTGATCTTGCTCAGTTATTTAAATGGAAACAGCTTACCGTGGAAGGGTTGAAGGTGGTATAAGCCCGAAGACCCCGCCGGTATGAATGAAAAGGATCCTTTGATCGTTACGGAAGGTTCCTTTTTTGATTTCCTCCACCAAACCATAGAGGGCTTTTCCTGTATAAACGGGATCCAAGAGGATTCCCTCAGATCTTGCCATGTGTTGCAAAAAATCCCACTCTACTGCCCGGCTTTTCCCATAACCTTCTCCCACATAACCGTCAATAACCCGGATATTCTTTGAAACAAAAAGAGGATTGTCGGCATTCAACGTACTGGGGTTCAGATAAGTTATGGCTTCCTTAAGCAGTAAAGAGACCCGCTTCTGAAAGGTTGGGGCATCGGCGGCGATATTAATGCCAATAATTTCTCCCGGGTACTGGTAAAGGGCTTTTCCTAAAATCAGCCCCCCTAAAGTGGATCCGGAGCCCGTTGCCACAACCACCGCATCAAAGGAAAAGCCTAAAGACTTTTCCTGTTCCTGAATTTCTTTGATCACATCACTGTATCCGAAACAGCCGAGACCGTTAGAAGCCCCTTCGGGAATGATGTAGGGGGTTTTCCCTTGACCTTTTAATTGATCGCTCAGGGTCTCGAGAATTTCTCCCCGGCGGTGCTGATAATCGGATTCGCTAATCCGCTGGATCCTTGCACCGAAAAGATGATCCAGCAAATAATTTCCGATCATCTCCGGTTCCTGATTTTCCTTTAACACCAGATACACGGGAAGCCCGAGTTTTGCCCCGAGGGCTGCGGTAGCCCGGCAGTGGTTGGACTGGATGGCTCCGCAGGTAATCAGGGCGTCGGCCCCCTGCTCCAGGGCTTCCTCCATTAAGTATTCCAATTTACGGATTTTATTTCCGGATAGTTCAATACCGGTCTGGTCGTCTCTTTTAATATAGATTTCCGGACCCTTTAAGGATGCGCTTAATCTCTGCAATTTTTCAATTTTCGTCGGTAACGTGGCGTAAGATCTCTTGGTTAGCATAACTTCCTCCTTAACATCTCAGTTTAAAGAATTTCCATGGTTTTTATCCGTCGGATGGTCCCAAATAAACATAGGGCAGTTAAAACAAGGGTACTTCCCAGTACCGGCCCCAAGGAAGACCAGTCAAAGAAAAATTTAGCGCTTTCCTCTATTAAACCGTAGGGCAGAAAGTTTTGCAAGGCATTAAAATTATTCAACAGGGGAAAAACCAGGAAAGAAACAAACAGTGTCAATAGTACTGAGGGAATCCCTTTTTGAATGATGCTGATTAAAAAGAACAGTAGGGATAACAGAAAAATAAAATACAGAGCAAAGAGCAAACCACCCTGAAGTACGCCCGGGAGATCAAGCCCGGTGTATTCAAACAGCACCCGACCGTAAAAATTATTGACCATAAAGCCTAAAAGAGTGGCAATCACAAGACCGGTACCGTACAGGAGAAATTTGGACAAAACCAGAGCGGTGGCATTGCCGCCTTTGCTTCGGGGCAAAATCCAATATTTCCGCTGCAATTCCTGGGCAAGGGTTCCCATCACCGTAAGGGTGACCACAATCAGTCCGATCTGGGAAAGATTTGCCATATAACTTCGAAGCAGTCCCTGTTGAGAGGTATCCATCATTCCCATCATGGCAGGGTCAAAGCCTTCACTTTCCAGGATCATGGGAAGCATGCGATACATAATCGGCTCCATGAGTCCAAAAAGGATGTAAGCAACGACTAGAATTAACAAGCGATAGGTTCGAAGATTTTCTAAGAATTCTTTTTTAAAGTACGCGGAAAAATTTTTCATTTTCCATTCACCACCTTTACAAAAATATCTTCCAGACTGGAGCGTTTCAGGGATAAGGAAATGATCGGCAGAGAAAACCCGCTGAGGACTTCCAACAATTGTCCCTGGGCTTTTTTTCGATCATGAACGTACAGGGTCATATGATTATGGTTGATATTGATTTTATCCACCCAGGGCTGCTGTAATAAGGGCTCTTTCAGAGCCGTGCAATTGCCCTCCCATTGGATTTCATAGACCGGTTGAAGATACTGTTCCTGAAGGGTTTCCAAATTTTCCTCCAAATGAATGGTTCCTTCATGGAGAATGGCAATACGGTCACAGATTTTTTCCACATCACTTAATATATGGGTGGACAGAAAAATCGTGGTGTTTTCATCCTTCAGGCCCAGGATGATGTCCAGAAGCTCTCTTCTTCCTTGAGGGTCCAGGGCTGAGGAAGGCTCATCGAGAAATAGTATTTTCGGGTGATTGTAGACGGAAACCGCAAGTCCCAACCGTTGACGCATCCCTCGGGAATACCCTCCGATTTTTCGGGTGGAGGCTTCGGTCAGGTTCACCAGATGCAACAGTTCCTGATTTCTCTTGTCAATGGCTTCCCTGCTGTAGCCGCTGATTTTCCCGATGTATTCCAAATACTCGATGCCTTTCATATAGGGATAAAACTGAGGATCCTCCGGTAAGTAGCCAATAATTTTTTGCAGCTTTTCGATGTTTCCCTGTAAAGGCAGGCCATCGATCATAATGTCCCCCTCGCGATAGGAGGTAAGGCCCGTAAGGATATTCATGGTCGTGGTTTTACCGGCGCCGTTTTGTCCGAGAAATCCGTAAATTTCTCCGGAATTAATGGTAAAGTCGATGCCCTTTAAAACGTGATGCTTGCCAAATTGTTTTTGTAAATTCTTTACTTCGATCATAGGTTTACTCCTTTCGTCCGAAAATTAAAAAGGCAATGGGGCCCAGGGTATTGACCAAAAGCACAATGGCCACCCACCAAAGTTCTGATAGGTTCCGAACCCCACGATTGCCAATGATGGAAAAACATAAAATCTTTAAAGCAAGTTCCAAGACCACCAAGGGAACAATGATTAAAACGATTTCCATGGTTTCTAAATTACTGAAAAATTCCTGTATCATAAAAGCCACCTCCAGTTTCTTTATTAAAGAAACGAAAAAAGTGAAAAGAAGTTCATTT
>SLKF01000013.1 GCA_007134725.1 Clostridiales bacterium
GTCTTAACGTAAGTGGCGGAGAATCCTTATCTTCCAACAGCATAAAAGACTATATCAAAGAGCTTATAAAAGAAGAAGATCCTCAAAAACCATTAAGTGATGAAAAAATCACCAAATTACTTCAGAATAAAGGAATAAGCATATCCAGAAGGACCGTAGCAAAATACCGTGATAGCTTACGAATCTCCTCATCTTCTAAAAGAAAACGATATTAAGTCTCTTAATTAGACAATACAGATTAAATTCGACACTTTATCCTTATTGAAACAATAGATATGGTGAAAACTAAAATCATAAGGAGGTTTATTATGAAAAAAGTAGCAATTAATGGATTTGGAAGAATTGGAAGAAATGTACTAAAGTCTTACCTGGAAAAGAAATTAGACTGGGAAATTGTAGCGATTAATGATTTAACCGATGCAAATACCTTAGGACATCTCTTGAAGTATGACAGTGTTTATGGAAAACTTACAGAAAAATTGGAAATTCATGAGGATGCATTGGTTATTGAAGGTAAAGAAATTAAAATCTTCAGTGAAAAAAATCCTGCAAAGCTGCCTTGGAAAGAACTTGGAGTGGATTTGGTTATAGAATCCACAGGAATATTTCGATCAAAGGAAGAGGCAAACCTTCATATTAAAGCTGGGGCTCGAAAAGTAATTATTACCGCACCGGCTAAAAATGAAGACATTACCTTGGTAATGGGAGTTAATGAAAAGGAATATGATGCAGATAAGCATGATGTCGTATCAAACGCCTCTTGTACTACGAATTGTTTGGCACCCTTTGCAAAACTGCTAGACGACCACTTTACCATCAAAAGAGGAATTATGACGACCATCCACTCCTATACCAACGATCAAAATATTTTAGATCTACCCCATAAAGATTTACGACGGGCAAGGGCTGCGGCATTGTCTATTATCCCTACCACTACCGGTGCAGCTGAAGCGGTATCATTAGTTCTTCCACAGTTGAAAGGGAAATTAACTGGAATGGCAATGCGAGTTCCAACTCCTACGGTATCGGTTGTGGACTTGGTTGTGGAGGTTGAAAAAAATACGGACATCAAAGCCGTTAATGCAGTTTTCAAAAATGCTGCTGACAAGGAATTAAAAGGTATTCTTGATTACTCTGATGAACCGTTAGTGTCTGCAGACTATATTAAAAGTGATTTTTCCACCATTATTGATGGGCTATCCACGGATGTTATGCAGGATAATCTGATTAAAATAATTGCCTGGTATGATAACGAGTGGGGTTACTCAGTAAGAGTGGTTGATTTAGTGGATTACATGTTCTCAAAGGAATAATCAAATAGCATTTATTATTACTGAAGGAGGATATTATGAACAAGAAAACCTTAAAAGATATACAAATCAAAGGAAAAAGTGTTCTGGTTCGTTGCGATTTTAACGTACCCTTGGATGATAAGGGAAATATTACCGATGATCGACGAATACAAGGGGCATTAGAAACAATACAGTATTTAAAAGACCAAGGAGGGAAAGTCCTTTTAATTTCCCACTTGGGAAGACCGAAAGGGAAATTTGATTCGAAATTGTCCCTAGAACCGGTGGCTAAGCGCTTGGAAAAACTATTAAGTACTAAAATTATTTTCTTTTCAGATGAAGAGATCATTAGTGATAAAACGAAAGAGAAAGTTTCGGAAATGAATGAAGGGGACATCGGTTTATTGGAAAACATACGTTTTCGTAAGGAAGAAACCGATAACGATGAAGCCTTCGCTAAAGAATTGGCCTCCATGGGAGACGTATATGTCAATGATGCCTTTGGAACCTCTCATCGAGCCCATGCCTCCAACTTCGGTTTAGCAAAGAACTTGCCTTCCGCCGTAGGATTCCTTGTGGAAAAAGAATTGGAATTTTTCACAAAGACTCTGGAAAACCCTAAAAGACCTTTTGTGGCCATCATTGGTGGAGCAAAAGTATCCGATAAAATAGGGGTTATCAATAACCTCTTAGCTAAAGTGGATCAACTGATTATCGGTGGTGGTATGGCCTATACATTTTTAAGAGCTAAGGGTTTCGCTGTAGGAAAATCACTACTTGAAGAGGATAAAATCATTCTGGCAAAGGAGCTTATACAAAAAGCCAAAAGTCAAGGAGTAGATTTGATTTTACCGATAGATACGGTAGTAGCAAAAACGTTTGATAATAAGGCTGAGAATTGGACAGTATCCGTGAATAGTATTCCCGATGATGCAATGGGACTGGATATTGGCGAGCTTTCCATAGAGCTATTCAATGAGGTGATTCAAAAAGCCAATACTATTATTTGGAACGGCCCCATGGGTGTATTTGAAATGACCAGTTTTGAAAAAGGGACAAAGACCATGGCCCAGAGTTTGGCCAAAAGTAAGGGAATAACTATTATTGGTGGCGGCGACAGTGCTGCAGCCGTAGAAAAATTCGGATTGGCTGATGAAATGAGTCATATTTCCACTGGTGGCGGTGCGTCTCTTGAACTTTTAGAAGGGAAAATTTTACCGGGAATTGACAGTATAGAAGACCGATAAACTAACAGAAATACAGCAAAGGAGCCGTGATGGAATAATGAGAATACCCGTAATTGCAGGAAACTGGAAAATGAACAAAAATAACGAGGAAACTAAGAAATTCATTGAAGAGTTTGATTCCTTATTAGGCGATACCCAGGTGGAAGTAGTTGTATGCCCGCCCTTCACCTCATTGGAATCCGCTTCTCGATTACTTAAGACTTCTTCTATAAAGCTGGGTGCCCAAAATATGTCTTGGGAAGATCAAGGCGCATTTACCGGTGAAGTATCCCCGGATATGCTTCTGGACTTAGATGTGGAATTTGTCATTCTAGGTCACTCGGAGAGAAGACAAATATTCAATGAGAACGATGATATCATTAATAAAAAAGTTGTAAAAGCTTTAAATAAAGGGCTTCGTCCAATTCTTTGTGTAGGAGAAACTCTAGAGGAACGGGAGGGAGAAAAGGCTTTTGATATCGTTAAAAATCAACTGATTAAAGGATTTGAAAACATCTCCGGAAACGAGGCTTCAAAAATCATTATAGCCTACGAGCCGATTTGGGCTATTGGAACCGGAAAGACCGCATCTCCGGAAGATGCTAATGAAATGGCAGCTTTTATTCGGTCCACACTAAAAGAGATATTCACCGAAGAAATTTCCGAAGAAGTGATCATTCAATACGGCGGTAGCGTCAAACCTGCTAACGTGGAAGAAATTATGAACCAGACGGATATTGACGGAGCCTTAGTAGGTGGAGCCAGTCTAGAGCCCAAGGATTTTATTGAAATAGTGAATTTCTAGAAAGAGAGGATTTTTATGAAAAAACCAGTAATGCTAATGATCCTGGATGGCCTGGGATTAAGAGATGAAATTGAAGGTAATGGAGTAAAACAGGCGGATATGAAAAATCTGCAGTACTATATGAACAATTACCCCAACACCACATTAAAGGCCAGTGGAGAATCGGTGGGTTTGCCGGAAGGACAAATGGGAAACTCCGAAGTGGGACACTTGAATATTGGTGCTGGTCGTGTGGTTTACCAGGAACTCACAAGAATCTCTAAAGATATACGGGACGATAAACTTAAAGACAATCCACGACTAAAAAGTTTAATTAGTCATGTGAAGAATGAAGACCAAAAACTACATCTGCTCGGTCTTCTGTCCGACGGTGGGGTCCATAGCCATAACACACATTTATATGAACTCTTAAAGATTGCCAAGGAGCAAGGCTTGAAAAAAGTTTGCATTCACTGTTTTTTAGACGGCCGCGATACGCCGCCTAAAAGTGCGAAAGACTATATTCGACAATTAAAAGAAAAAATCCAAGAAATTGGCATAGGTGAAATCGCAACGGTTACCGGAAGATATTATGCAATGGATCGAGACTTACGATGGGAACGCACCGAAAGAGCCTACAAAGCCCTGGTTTATGGCATTGGAAAAGAAGTGCAGGATCCGGAACTAGGAGTCATACAAGCCTATGAAGAAGGCATGAACGATGAGTTTATGATGCCACTGGTTGTTTCCGATGTAGAGGGAAAGATCGAAAAAAACGATGGATTGCTGTTTTTTAATTTCCGGGCAGACAGGGTAAGACAAATGACTCGGGCACTGACGGAAGAAAATTTTTCTGAGTTTTCGGTGGAAAAAAACTTACAGCTTCATTACGTGACCATGACCCAGTACGACAAAAATTTTAAAACAGTACCGGTCTTATATGCTCCTGCGAAATTGGAAAATACCCTGGGGGAATATTTAAGTCAAGAAAATCTTTCCCAGCTACGAATCGCAGAAACCGAAAAATATGCCCATGTAACGTATTTTTTCAATGGTGGAGTGGAAAAGGAAAATCCGAAGGAGGACCGGGCATTGGTTCCCTCTCCGAAAGTAGCAACCTATGACTTACAGCCGGAAATGAGTGCAAAGGGAGTTACGGATAAACTGATGGAAAAATTAGAGAATAATCCCTATGACTTTATTGTCATCAATTATGCGAATCCGGATATGGTAGGGCACACGGGAGATATGAAAGCGTTAATCAAAGCTTTGAAAACCGTGGATCGAGAAATGCATCGAATAGTTCAAAGAGTGTTAGAAATAAACGGCGTAGTTTTGATGACGGCGGATCATGGAAATGCTGAAGAAATGTACGACTTTACAAACCAAAAACCGGTCACTTCTCATACAAGCAATGAAGTGCCTTTTATCTTAATACAGAATCAAAAGAAAAACTTAACCGGTCCCGGGAGTTTATGTGATCTGGCTCCAACAATTTTAGATCTGTTAGAACTACCAAAGCCAGATGAAATGACAGGGAAGA
>SLKF01000246.1 GCA_007134725.1 Clostridiales bacterium
AGGCTTTAGCAGAAACCGGACTTTGGATGCGTGGACCCATAGATGCACCCTATTATGTAGCCCGGCGCAGTATCCATCCCGCTGTGTTGATTGAAGCCGGCTTTATGACCAATGAAGAGGACTTAAAGGGAATTATTGATCCGATTATTCAACAACAGCGGGCGGAAGCTATCGCCAGTACGGTTCATGCGTTTTTAATAGAGGGAATCATAAAAGAGGATCTGGTGCTTCGGCGTTAGGGTCCTTTTTTTTGTGTAATGAACGATATTGGAAATTGAAGGTTTGGAGGATCCTCGTTTTTTAAAAGGGCATTAGTCGATTTGAGCGGACAATTACTCCGTCCCTCTGTCCGCTTTTGTTCTTGAAGCAATTTCCAATAAACAGAAAATTATGATACAATATACAGGAAATAATCAGAAAATAGGAGGCGGTATAGCGTGAAAAAAGGATTTTTTCAGTACATAGGGGACAGTTTTAAAATTTTGTTTAAAAACCGTATATTACTCTTTGCAGGAATGATGGAGGTCTTGCTGATGGGGGTTATGTTGATTATGATCCTCGGTGGAGCCACGGGAGGGCCTCGGACCGGGATATTTTCAATGATTCTTCTGGTTGCAGTCATAGGGCTCATCGCTTCCTTTATGCTGGCAGGGAAAATTTATATGACTAAGAAAGTCTACGATCCCGATGAAGAGGAACCGGTGGAAGTGGCAGACTATTTTGAGGGGATGAAGCATTTTGGGCTTAAAATCTTTGGAGGCAGCATGTTTTTGATCATTTGTGTCCTGATCATATTTGTTCCCCTGATTTTTATTTTGGCAAGTACCGGAAGTTTCTTTTTAATTGTTGCCGCGGTCATAGCTTTGGTGGTGGTCGTGATGTTTGTTACGCTTTGGGATACGATTCTGGTGGTGGATGACATTGATGTAGCCAGTGCTTATGGAGACAGCATCTCCTTTGTGAAAGCGAATTTTTGGGTCGTCTTGGGACTCAATATATTTGCAGGCCTCATTACCACGGGAGATATACTGGATCCCTCGGGAATGATCGGCAATGGACAGGAAGTGGGCATAGAACGTTCGATGGATTTATCGATATTGTATCAGTGGATTATCAATACCTTCGGGGCAGTGGGTTGGGTAATCAGCATGTTAATGCTGATCGTACTTTCCGTCATTGCCACAATGATTTTCGTAGACCTGTATATGGACCGCAGAGACCGATACGGAAGCTTCTCTTAGGGGAAAGGACAATTACTCCGTCCCCGTGTCCGCGGGAAAAGAGGACAATTACTCCGTCCCGCTGTCCGCTGTCTTCCGCTGTCTTTTTTTGAAAATACTTTGATAGGCGAAAGACTTTATGGTATAATAATATAAGGAATTATTTAGATAAACGAAATTTTAAATGAGATTTACGGATCAACGAAAGAAAGGATGTTGATACTATCGATAATATATCGGTCCGACGGGAGGAAGCCAGACGAAAAGCCCGGGCCCGGGAGGAAAATGAGATTTCTATGCTGGAACAGCTGAAATTTTTCCTACCCCTTGGAGCCACCCAGGCTATGATCGCGCTGACCCACTCCTTATTCAATGCGGCCTTGGCCCGATTTCCAAATCCCGAGGTTCTAATTTCCGCCTTTGCCGTGACCAAAAGTATTTTGCAGATGATACAAAACCCGGTATCCATGATCAAGCATACGGTAACTTCCTTGACCACCGACGCGAAAAGCTATTATAAAGTACGGCGTTTTGTGACATTGATGGGATTTTTGATTGTGGGCATGTTTTTTATATTTGCCTTTACGGGATTGTCCCGCTGGATTATGAGTACCTTAATCGGCGTGGAGGGGGCGGTCCTCGATGAAGCGGAAACCATGCTGAAAATATTAGTATTTTTCCCCTTATTCGTCTCGGTTCGAGACTTTTATCAAGGGGTTGCCATAAAACTGAGAATGACCCCGGTGGTTACCATCGGGACTTTTATCCGTGTGATTTTTGTAGGAATTATGGTTCTCTTGGCGGATTATTTCACCTTTTTACCCGGTTCCTACTACGCTCCCGGTATTTTTGCCATCGCCCTGTTTATTGAGGCCGCCACGGTTACCATTATCATGAATCGTGGAACCAAGGATATTCCCAAGGCCATTGAACGGCAAAGTGAAAAAAATGGAGATTTTGAAGAAGGGCGAAAAGAGATGAATAATCGTCTGATTATGATGTTTTTCCTGCCATTGCTGTTAACTGCAGCTCTTCGAACCACCGCAAGACCCATTATTAATGCGGGACTTGCCCGAACCATCGCTCCGGAAATTGCGATTTCCGCCTTTGCGGTAGGTTGGTCTGTGGGCGTGTTAGCCTTAGCACCCTTGATGATGTTTCATCAGGTGCCCATTAATTTTTTAAAGGAAAAGGATCACCCCGAGCGGTATCAATCGGTAAAACGGTTTGCAGCCCTGATTGGGGGAAGTCTTTCCTTGATTATTGGGATTCTCGGGTTTACTCCCTTGGGATATTTTGTTTTAAGCAACATCGTGGGAACCAGTGATGTGGTCAGCACCATGGCCGCCGATGTGCTGAAAATTATGACAGCACTGCCCATATTCTTTGTGATCCGCCAGTACCTGTGGGGACTCTTTATGAAACGGCAAAGCACAAAATTTGTCAGTATAGGGAAAATTGTAAATCTTACCACCTTGGTATTGACGGTGTTAATCGGAACCTTTATCGGACCGGATAATCCGGCATTGATCGGAGCCAGCGCCATGGTCATCGCCGAGATGGCAGAGTGCAGTTTCTTATTTGTGGCAAAAAGAAAAGTCCTGGGTATGTCAGGGATTGCATAAGAACGAAAAAAGAGCTACAAAGAGCTAAAAAGAGCCACGAAGCGGCAAAAAGCGCCACAAAGCTCCACAAAAGAGCAAGAGGGTCTCTAACGGTATTTGCCCTGATGTTTTGCTTTTCCTAAGCTTAGGCACCCGTTTATCTTGAAGGTTGCACGAATTGTCGTCAAGATCAAAAGTGGTCTAAGATATTCTGTTTTATCAAAAAAACGCTAAAAAAGTGTACCGGGTGGTTCGACCCTCGGTACACTTTTTCGTTGCAATACCTTGAAATTCTATAACCGAAAAATCGCAAAAAAACAGCGGAATCAAGGAAACCCTTGAGCCGCTGTTCTGTAACTTTTTTGTTTAGTGAAGCTTTCGAGAGAAGATTGCCAGTAGGGCTACAATACCGATACCAAAAAGCATAACCGATGTTTGTTCGATATCGATGATTCCGAATACCGCAACAACTGCTACTGCCAGTGGAATAATCCACTTGATCAGGAAGTGCCAAAACTCAAACAATGCAAAGCTTGTGGTTCCATCATTGGTAAGTTCTTTTCTGAGAACTTCCTTATCAACAATCCAACCGGTAACGATGGCGATAAACATTCCGCCGAGACCAAGGAATACTTTGTCGGAAAGAATATCGAAAAGATCGAAGAATCCAACGTTGAAAACCGGTAGCGGATCGAAGACGCCTAAGGATAAGGAAGCGAGAATCGCCATTAAGGCCATTACGAAACCGGTTCCATATACGGCTTTCTTACGCTGCATATCTCTTTGGTCGATTAAGTAGGACACCACAACCTCCATTAAGGATACGGAAGAGGTAAGGGCCGCTACGGATAAAGAGATAAAGAAGATGATGCCGAACAGTGAGCCGATTCCACCCATTTCAGCAAAAACCATGGGGATAACCACGAATACAAGTCCCGGTCCCTGAGCAGGCTCCATACCGTAAGCGAAAATTGCAGGGAACATTGCAACACCAGCAAGCAGTGCAACACCAACATCCAGTGCGGTAACAATCACTGCGTTTTCAACAAGACTTTCTTTCTTGCTTAGGTAGGATCCGTAAGTAATCATGGCCCCCATACCTAAACTAAGGGAGAAAAAGGCTTGTCCCAGAGCGGATAAGAAAGTTCCGCCGTCTACTTCTGAAAAGTCCGGTCGGAAAATGAAGGAAAGTCCTTCCCCGGCACCTTCCAGGGTTAAGCTTCGGATAGCAATAAATATCAGTAAGATGAATAGGGTAGGCATAAGTACTTTTGCGGCTTTTTCGATTCCGCCTTTGATTCCCTTTGCCACGATCAGGATATTCATGCCTAAGAAAATAAGCATCCAAATCAGGGGCTGGACGCCGCCGGTAATAAAAGCACCAAAGGTATCGCCGATTTCGTCGGGAGTTAAACTATAAAGGCCGGTAACAGATTCTAGGATATAAGCTAGAGCCCAACCACCAACTACGGGATAGAATCCCATGATTAAGAATGCGGCTAATACACCCATGGCTCCAACAAAGGTAAATCGATCGGAATAAGATTTAATGGCCCCTACGGTTGCAAGTCCACTATTTCTACCAAGGGTAAACTCTGCGATCATAACACTGATACCAATAAAGATAACAAATACCAAGTAAATAAGAATAAATGCACTTCCACCGTTTTCACCGGTGAGATACGGGAAACGCCAAATGTTTCCAAGTCCTACGGCGGATCCTGCTGCGGCTAATACAAAACCGACGCGGGAGCCCCAATTTTCTCGTTGCTTTTCCATGAAAATTTTCCCTCCTTATAAAATAAGATTTTCGTCGAAAGACGATAAAGATTAGACACTGGTTTGTTTTCCGACCACCTCCTGGAAAATAGTTAATCAACGGAAGATTTCGCTTCAAATTGATGGATTCAATTCAAATCATAAAATAGTCTGTAAAATCAGAAATTTGAATTGATTGTAATGATTATACCCTTTAAACCACTAAAAATCAAGGAAAATCTAG
>SLKF01000195.1 GCA_007134725.1 Clostridiales bacterium
AAAAAATCTTTAGTAGAAGTACAAAAGAAGCTTGAAGATTTAGGTCTTGGACTAAGACCTACTGACGAGTAGATCAGTAGCAAGGAGGGATGAACATGTCGAATAGAAAATTAGGCCGTGATAGTGCCCATAGAAACTTAATGCTAAGAAATATGGCCACGGATCTTTTAAGACACGGAAGAATTGAAACAACTATTTCAAAAGCAAAAGAAGCGAGACGGGTTACGGAAAAAATGATTACACTGGGTAAACGGGATGGCCTGCACGCCAAGCGTCAAGCCTTAGCTTATTTAACGGATGAAACCGTGGTAAAGCAGTTATTTGATGAAATCGGACCCAAATACGCTGAAAGAAATGGTGGGTACACACGAATTATGAGAAAAGGTCCAAGACGTGGCGACAATAGCGAAATGGCCATCATTGAATTAGTATAAACAAACCTTTGGGATTAAGCATGGACTTAATCCCTTTTTTTTATCAATAAATAATCAAAATGAGACTACAATCATGGTAAAAAACCGTGATTTACGGTATAATGAATCTGGAAAGTTCATAGAAAAGAAGGGATTATTATGGAAAAAATGATTAAAGTGCAAGGTGTAACATTCCTATATGAAAGCAATGATCAGGGCGATGTGGTTAAAGCGCTAAAAGATATTAATATAAACGTAGAAAAAGGCGAGTTTGTAACGATCATCGGCCATAATGGTTCCGGGAAATCCACCTTAGCCAAGCATATCAATGCTTTGTTAAAACCCAGCGAAGGAGATGTGTGGGTAAAGGGGATGAACACCAAGGAAGATGAAGAAACCTGGAACATTCGACAAACCGCAGGGATGGTTTTCCAAAATCCTGATAACCAGATTGTGGCCACCATTGTGGAAGAGGATGTGGCTTTCGGTCCGGAAAATTTAGGTGTACCTTCAGCGGAAATACGTGTGCGGGTGGAAGAAGCCTTAAAAACCGTTGGCATGCTGGAGTTTAGGGACAAAGGCCCCCATTTATTATCCGGGGGACAAAAACAACGGATTGCCATAGCGGGAGTTATTGCAATGAAACCGGATTGTATTGTTCTTGATGAACCTACGGCGATGCTGGATCCCTCCGGTCGTAAAGACGTTATCGATACCATAAAAAAACTAAATCGGGAAGAAAATATTACCGTGGTAAATATTACGCATTTTATGGAAGAAGCCGTAACCGCTGACCGAGTTATCGTAATGGAAGACGGAGATATTGTTTTGGAAGGAAGTCCCCGGGAGGTTTTTTCTCAAGTAGCGAAACTAAAAGCTTTAGGGCTGGATGTGCCCCAAGTTACGGATCTTGCCTTTGAACTTCGAAAAGAAGGTATCCAGTTGCCGGAAGATATTTTAACAGTAGATGAGATGGTGATGCAATTATGTCAATTAAAATAGAAAACTTAATTTATATATACAACCCTAAAAGTCCTTTTGAAACGAAGGCTCTGGATGGTATCAATCTTGAAATTGCCGATGGAGAGTTCATCGGTCTGATTGGTCATACCGGGTCCGGAAAGTCTACCTTAATACAGCATTTAAATGGATTAATCAAACCTACCTCAGGAAAAATTACCGTGGGTGATATCGTAATTACCGGAGAAAAAGTAAAACTGGCGGATCTTAGAAAAAAAGTCGGTTTGGTTTTTCAATATCCGGAGCATCAACTGTTTGAAGAGACCGTATACAAAGATATCGCTTTCGGCCCGAAGAACCTTAATTTATCAGAATCTGAAATTGATGAGCGGGTACGGGAATCCATGGAGCTGGTCAAACTTGATTTTGAAACCTTAAAGGAGCGCTCCCCTTTTGAACTTAGCGGGGGTCAGCGAAGACGGGTGGCAATTGCCGGCGTGTTGGCAATGAAACCGGACATCTTAATTCTCGATGAGCCGACGGCTGGATTGGATCCAAGAGGTCGAGATGAAATCCTGGAACAAATCAAGTTTTTGCATCAAAAATATGGAAATACCGTAATTTTGGTTTCCCATAGTATGGAGGACATTGCAAAGCTTGTGGACCGGATCATTGTCATGCATGGAGGCAAAATCGAGTTGCACGGAGTGCCCCGAGAGGTGTTTAAACAATCCAAAAGATTGGAATCCATCGGACTGGGGATTCCTCAGATTACGTATCTAATGGAAAAACTAAAAAAAGTGGATGCGAATATTACGGAAGAGGTCTTAACCGTGGATGAGGCAAAAATCGAAATACTACGATGGATAAGGAGTAATAAAGATGCTTAAAGATATTACGATTGGACAACATTATCCCACGGGATCCGCCATTCATAAAATGGATCCGCGAATCAAAATTATTATTACCTTTCTTTATATTGTATCCCTTTTTGTGGTGAATAATTTTGTTGGATACATTTATGTAATAGCCTTTCTTCTTTCGGCCATCCTCATATCAAAAGTACCCATAACTTATATTTTAAAAGGATTAAAGCCTCTGATGATTTTAATCGGGATTACCTTTATGATCAATATATTTATGACCGCGGGAGAGGTAATCTTTCGCCTGGGTCCCTTTACCGTTACGGAAGAAGGGCTCTACCAGGCGATTTTTATGGCATTGCGGTTGATTTTCCTGGTTATGGGAACCTCATTGCTGACACTAACCACTTCCCCGATTGCTTTGACCGATGGCATCGAACATATTTTAAATCCTTTTAAACGGATTGGAGTGCCGGCTCACGAACTGGCTATGATGATGACCATTGCTCTGCGATTCATTCCTACACTCCTGGAAGAGACGGATAAAATTATGAAAGCCCAGATTGCCAGAGGTGCAGATTTTGAAAGCGGGAACTTAATCTCCAGAGCCAAGGGTCTGGTCCCCTTGTTGGTCCCCCTCTTTATCAGCTCTTTTAGAAGAGCCGATGAGCTGGCCATGGCCATGGAAGCCCGTTGCTATCGTGGCGGAGAAAATCGAACCCGGATGAAAGAATTGAAAACCCAGGGGAAAGATTATTTTGCCCTTTCTATTGGCACCTTATTGATTGCTGCACTGATCGTTAACCGAATATGGTTTTAGAGGATGAGTTTATGCGTAATATTCTACTAACAATAGCATACGATGGTACAAATTACTGCGGTTGGCAGATCCAACCAAACGGTGTTACCATCGAAGAAAAACTGCAAAAGGCTTTCCTAGGGATGGACGGCAGCAGGGTGAAGGTCATAGGCTCGGGTAGAACCGATGCTCGGGTTCACGCTAGAGGACAAAGAGCCAACGTAGTACTGAACAGTACGGTGCCCACAGATCGCCTCCCCTACGCCCTGAATGCTAAATTGCCTTCAGATATTGTCGTCAAAAATGCCAAGGAGGTCCCTATGGATTTTCATGCCCGCTATGATGCCCTGGGCAAAACCTACCGATATCGATTGCATACCGCAGAGTTTAAAGATCCCATTGAACGAAATTATCATTATCATGTATCCGAGGATTTGGATATTGCAAAATTTAAAGCGGCACTGGAAACCTTAAAAGGCACCCATGATTTCAAAGGGTTTATGGCCTCGGGAAGCAGTGTTAAAACCACGGTTCGGACAATTGATGAAATTGAAGTCCACACCGTTGATTCAAACAACATAGATGTGTACATTTCCGCTGATGGTTTTTTGTATAATATGGTAAGAATCATCATCGGGTCCGTGGTGGATGTGGCAAGGGGTAAGCGAACAATGGAGCAGTTAGAGGAGGCGCTGAAACACCAAAAGCGAAAGCAGGCCGGTCACACAGCACCTCCTCAGGGTCTGTTTTTAGAAGAGGTACGATATGGACTAAATGATTGAAACCCTAAAGAAAATCCTTGACACATGAGGACAATTGTATTAGAATAGATTAGTGTATGACTGGATGAAGAGATCCATTAGCCCCGGGTCTTCATATATCTGATTGTGTATATTAGATCAACAAAATTAATGGTAATGAAAGATCAATAAGGAGGGAAAATAATGAAAACTTACATGGCAAAAACCAATGAAGTTGAGAGAAAATGGTTTGTTGTAGATGCTGAAGGTAAAACCTTAGGTAGATTAAGCTCTGAGATTGCAAAAATCTTAAGAGGTAAACATAAACCGGAATTCACACCCCATGTGGATACAGGAGATTTTGTAATTGTGATTAATGCTCAGAAAATTGAAGTAACCGGAAAAAAATTAGACAATGAGTTTTACCGATATCATACAGGACATCCCGGCGGATTGAAAGAAATCAGCTACAGAAGAATGCGGGATGAAAAGCCGGAACTGTTTATTTATAATGCAGTAAAAGGAATGATTCCTAAGAATCGACTGGGAAGTCAAATTATGAAAAAACTAAAGGTATACGCTGGTCCGGAACATGATCATGATGCACAAAAGCCAGAAGCCTTAGAACTATAAAATCGAAGGGAGGATTTTATCAATGGAAAAGCTTTCTATTCAAGGTACAGGAAGACGAAAAAGTTCAGTTGCCCGGGTACGACTCGTTCCAGGCAATGGAAACGTTACAATAAATAAAAAAGATTTATCCGAGTATTTAAGCTATGAAACGCTACGAAATGAAGTGAAGCGACCACTGGATATTACCGATACCTTAAGCAAATACGATGTTATTGCTACAGTAGCCGGTGGAGGATTCACCGGTCAAGCCGGAGCCTTACGACACGGAATTGCCAGAGCACTTTTGAAATCCGATGAAGAACTCAGAGGAACCTTAAAAAGAGCTGGATTCTTAACTAGAGATTCAAGAATGAAAGAGAGAAAGAAGTACGGTCTCAAAAAAGCAAGACGTGCTCCTCAGTTCTCAAAAAGATAAT
>SLKF01000239.1 GCA_007134725.1 Clostridiales bacterium
CGGCCTCCCTGGGTTCTTTTTCCTTTTCAATTCTACGAAAGAGTTCCATGATTTTTTCCATAAATGATTCCTCGCTTTTTGTGCGTCTTTTTTGTTTACAAAAAACAGATTTAGGGGCAGATTTTCTCATCTGCCCAAAGATCCTGTTTATTTTTATGTCTTTCAATCGGGGCTCATTTCTTTAACTACCAGCTTAGAGCTCCGTTTAGCTACCAGCTTACAGCTCCGGCTTTTCATCCTTATTACCCTTTACGACAGAAATTTCTTCTTTTATGATCTGCTGTATCCATTATTGTTATTTAAAATTTTAATCAAACAGTTTGGATACGGACTTGTTGTCGTGAATTCTTCGAATGGCTTTGCCAAACAGTTTCGATACGGTTACGGATACGATTTTTTCCGAAATTTTATCTTTTCCCAAGGGTACCGTGTCGGTTACCACCAGTTTTTCAATAGAGGAGTTGTTGATTCGCTCAATGGCGGGACCGGAAAGGATGGGATGGGTACAACAAGCCTGTACGGATTTTGCCCCGTATTCCTTTAGGGCATTGGCCGCCTGGGTAATGGTTCCTGCGGTATCAATTAAGTCGTCCACAATGATGACGTTTTTCCCATCAACGTCTCCGATGATGTTCATGACCTCGGAAACATTGGCCTTGGGTCGTCTTTTGTCGATGATGGCTATGGGAGCGTCCATGATGTTGGCGAAGTTTCGCGCTCTGGTTACACTTCCCATATCGGGAGATACGATCACTAAGTCTTCCATGTTCTGCTTTTTAAAGTACTCCGCTAAAATCGGCACACCCAGTAAGTGGTCCACAGGGATGTCGAAATATCCTTGAATCTGTGAGGCGTGAAGGTCCATGCTTAGCACACGGTCGGCTCCCGCTTCGGTTAACAGATTTGCCACAAGCTTTGCGGTGATCGGATCTCTTGCCTTGGCTTTTCGATCCTGCCGTGCATAACCATAGTAGGGAAGTACAGCGGTTATTCTTCCGGCGGAAGCCCGTCGAAGAGCATCAATCATAATCAAAAGTTCCATTAAGTTATCGTTTACCGGAGGATTGGTGGACTGAACCACAAATACATCCACACCCCGTACGGTTTCCTTGATGTTTACGTAAATCTCTCCATCACTAAAGGTGGAAACATAGGCGTTTCCTAAGGATACTCCCGCGTATTCCGCAACTTTTTCTGCCAGTTCCGGATTGGAGTTCCCTGCAAATAACTTAATTTCAATACCAGCGGTGTTCATTATTAAAATTCCTCCTCTAGGTTCTTAAATTTTCTCTTAACCCAACCATCTATATTATGCTGCTCTCCCCGTTCTATGGCAAGAGCGCCTTTGGGTACTTGTTTGGTGATATTGGATCCGCATGCAATGTAGCCGTATTCTTCCACCACAATGGGAGCCACAAGATTGGAATTGCTCCCTATAAAGGCATGGTCCTTAATGGTGCTTCGGTGCTTGTTTACGCCGTCATAATTGACAAAGATCACACCGCACCCGATGTTTACGTCTTTTCCAATGTCCGCATCGCCGATATAGGCCAGATGCGCGGCTTTCGAGTCGTCTCCGATGACGGAGTTTTTCACTTCCACAAAATCCCCGATTTTAACCCGCTTTCCAATGGTGCTTTTCGGGCGAAGGTAGGCGTATGGCCCAATCTTGGATTCCTCTCCCACAATCGAATCTTTGATTGTAGAGTTCTCCACGGTGACCCGATCGGCAATTTCACTATTTACAATAACTGTATTTCCTGTTAGGAAAACTTCCTCGCCGATGATGGTTTTTCCTTTAAGCATGACTCCGGGTTCGATAATGGTATCCTGCCCGATGATGACTTCCTCTTCAATGTAGGTGTTATCTGTATTGACAATGGTAACCCCGTTTTCCATATGCTTTTCCAAAATTCTTCGGTTCATGATCTTTTGCACTTCCGCCAGTTGCACCCGGGAGTTCACCGCCATAATATCCTCGTAGTCATCGGTGATATAGGCGCCGACTTTTTTGCCCTGTTTTTTCAGGATCTCTAAAATATCGGTTAAGTAATACTCTCCCTGGGCGTTGTCGTTGTCCAGTTTTGGCAGGGTGTTTTTCAGTTCCTTGGAATCAAAGCAGTAAATTCCGGAATTGATTTCTTTGATTTTTCGCTCCTGATCCTTTGCATCCCGTTCCTCCACGATGCGCTCTAAGAGTCCCAGATCGTCCCGGATGATTCGACCGTAACCATAGGGTTCTTCCAGTTCTGCGGTTAGGACCGTGGCTTGGTGGGCTTCCCGGCTGTGAAAAGCCATCAGTTTATCTAAGGTTTCTCCTCGAATCAGTGGGGCGTCTCCATACAGGACTAAGGTGATGCCTTCCTCCTGAATTTCATCGATGGCCACCATCACCGCATGGCCGGTGCCGAGCTGCTCTTTTTGCACCACGGTGCCTACGTTTTCCGGAAGACTATCCCGGACCATATCCGCACCCCTTCCAATGACCACGGTGCTTTGATCCACTTGCGATTTCCGGCCGTTATCCAACACATGCTGCAACATGGATTTGCCCGAGACCTTATGAAGGACCTTGGGTAATTTTGACTTCATTCGGGTTCCCTGTCCTGCCGCTAAGATGATTGCTTGAACTGCCATTTTTTCACCTCTTAATTTTGATTTTTTTAACCATTGTTTCATCTATGATGTTTTCGTTGATTTTGGTAATATGCTAAGCGATGGATCGACAAACCATTTTTGGCTTTCTTCCATCCTGTACTAGTCTATTACATTTTAACAAATTAATGAAGGGTTTTGCAGAAAAAAAACAAAAAAGAAAAAAGAAAGCCCTGGGGCTTTCTTATTCCCGTACTTCTTCTTTCTCTTCTACTCGTTCTTCTTCCGCGGCGCCTTCCAAAACTTCTTTTTCTTCTGTAGCCGGTTCTCCCACAACTTCTGCTTTGGCTTCTGCTTCCGCTGCTTCTTGGGCTTCAATCTCTTGGTACCTGGCGAAAATGGCTTCCTGGATCATTCCTCGGGTGTCCGAATTGATTGGGTGTGCAATATCCCGAAAGTCGCCTTCTCCCATTTTCCGACTGGGCATTGCGATGAAGGGGCCGTTCTGTCCTTCGATGATTTTGATGTCGTGTACTACGAACTGATCATCAAACGTCACCGAGACTACCGCCTTCATCTTCCCCTCTGAGGTAATTTTCCGAATCCGTACGTCTGTTACTTTCATCCTTTTACCACCTTCCTTATGCAAAAATATTTTTGAGATGAATATGGATCAAGACAAAAATTTACCATATACCTATGTATTCTACATAAATTAGGAAATTCCTTCTTTCTTAATGAAATTTTCTGAATAATTTTGTTTTTTATTATTCTCCTGTTTATAACCCTAAGTATCGGGTAAGAATAATTAATAACTAATAATATTTATCATTAAATTTTGGTATCTTTTTTTTAAAGCATATTTGCTTTATCCCGGATGCCATTTCTTTGATCAAAGGAGGTGTAACCATGGCAGATCCAAAAGAACGAATGAATCCTCAAGAGGAAGAGAACCGTAAAAAGGACACGGAATCCAATGTACGGGAGTTCAGTACCGGCAACACTCAGCAGGAGGAACAAGGGACTTATTCATCGGAAGATATGGAAAAAAACAAAGCAATTGCGGCTTTGGCTTATTTGATCTTCTTTTTACCCTTACTGGCTGCCCAAGATTCTTCCTACGCCCGATTCCATGCAAATCAAGGGCTTTTATTATTTATCCTGGGTTTTGGAGGCAACACCATCTTAACGATTATCCCGATCCTTGGTTGGATTTTAATTCCCTTCTTCTCCTTATTTGTCATTATTCTAGCAGTGATGGGTATTTTAAATGCCATCAACGGAAAAGCAAAAGACCTGCCTCTTATCGGGCAGTATCGAATTATAAAGTAGGTTTTGAGAACTTTGTGAGTTTCTAACCAAGCCTTCATTACTCCCCTTTTCCTCCGGCTTGGTTAATTGTACTGAAAATCCCCGGGATTGCGGTAGACCTTTCCGCATTTTTTCCCGGGGATTGTTTGTGTTTATCAAACAAAGGATTTTAGTAGGATGCCATTGCAAAGGGTCTTATTGCCCTTGTTCATCAAATAGATTCGGATTCGGATAAATCTTTACCTCTCCCGACTCTTCGATCACCTCTTCTAAAATCAGCAGCGGGATAAAGTCTTGGACCTTTTTTTCTACGGGGGTGGTGGTCTCCACCAGGACGCCGATGCCCTTAACTTCCGCTTCAAACTCCTTCATCATATCCTTCATTCCCTTGGCGGTACCGCCGCCTTTCATAAAGTCATCAATGATTACGACCTTGGCCTTGGGCTTCATGGCCCTTCGGGAAAGACTCATCCGCTCTATTTTTCCCGTGGATCCGGAAATATAATTGATGCTTACCGTGGAGCCGTCGGTTACTTTGCTCTCTCGTCGAATGATAACCAGGGGTTTGTTTAGGGCCCGGGCCGTCATAAAGGCCAGGGGAATCCCCTTGGTCTCCACGGTAACCACATAGTCGGGATCCATGGCTTGAAATTTGGTAGCAAAGATGTTTGCCACCCCTTCCACAAGTCTTGTAGAATACATAATATCCGGCATATACAAAAACCCTCCGGAAATGATCCGATCAGGATCCTTTAGTTTTTCCGTAATTTCCTCCAAGATTCTTTTGGTATACTCCGGGGAGGCTTCCGGGATGTATTTCACCCTTCCTGCGGCTCCCGCAATGGTTTTGATTTTCCCTTCTCGGGCTTTTTCC
>SLKF01000085.1 GCA_007134725.1 Clostridiales bacterium
TGGTGATGGCGACTAAAAACAGCTTATTCAACACTTTTCCGCAGGCTTTATTTTCTCGAGCTTTCTCGTGGGCATCTTTTACCTGACCCAGGATTTGATCTTCTCCTAGTACAATCGAGTCCAGTCCCGCAGCTACCTCATAAAGATAATAGATGGCGTCGGTATCCGCTTTAAAGTCGTACTCACCCTGGATTTCTCCATGTTTCAATTGAAAAAAATCCGTAAAAAATTTTCGACATTGACTCTCTGCATTGGTGAGGCTCTCCACCACAGCAATAAGTTCTGTTCGGTTACAGGTGGACAGGATCACACCTTCTTTGAAATCCGATCCCTCCCGAATATTTTCCAAGCCCTTAATCAGCCCGGACTTCGTAAAAGAGACCTTTTCCCGAAAATCGATTTCCGCTTTTTTATGATTGATACTAAAGGATATAATCTTCATCGGTATTCCTCCTAAATCTATAATGCACTACTTCCCTTTTCGATTACGATATCCACAATTCTAGAATCGTCTCCAATAGGATTTGTCAGGGTAAATTTCACTTCAGGATGCTGTTTTTTAATATCCTCTAATATTTTGGGAATATCCTTTTTTATATGATTTCCGAAAAATAAAAACAGGGGAACAATGACGATTTCCTTCACCCCTTTGTTTACCAGTTTCTCGATGCCTTCGGGAAAAGACGGTTTGGATAGTTCCATGGCCCCGTATTCAATGAATTGAAAGGCCCCTACCCCTTTATCCTCTATATTTTTCACGACATTTTCCAGCTGTTTTCCCGCTTCAGGGGAACGACTTCCATGGGCTAAAATAAATAATCCTCTTTTCATTGTTAGTTCTCCTCTCTATGGCTAATTCGTTTTTTAAGTAGATTTACTCTTTATCCTTGATCTACAATCACTGTCTAATTTACTCCTTATCCTTGCTCTACAATCACTGTCTAATTCACTCCTTATAGTCGTTACACACTCTTAACTGCCATGCACTTTACAGTTGATCCATCAGCACTTCTATATCGCTAAAAACTTGGGGATAGGCTACATTTGGTCTTTCGATAATAATGATTCCCACCTTTGCCTCCAGAGCCCCCAGAATTTTTTCCTGAACCCCTCCCGTAAGACCGCTGTCTTTAGTGATCACAGATTCGATATTATATTCTATTAAAGTGGACTTATTAAACTCTATTGAAAAGGGTCCCTGCATGCCTAGAATTTGTCCCGGAGGCAGTCCCAGTGCTTTACATTTCTCCATAACCTTGGGGACCGGTAGCACACGAGCATAGATTCTTGAAACTTCCAGGGTTTTTAGATAATCTCCAAGGGTTTTGCTTCCGGTAGTCAGCAGTACTCTGCCTTCCCTCTTTTGTAATACTTCAATAGCTGCCTGGGTGTCCTTCACCCATAAGATTTTGCTTGCTTGTTCTATCCCTTCATCTTGTAAAAAATCTTTAATAGAAGGTCGTTCATACCGTAGGTAGGTAATACTGTTTTCCAAAGCCAGGGCAGTCAAGTTTTTAGAAACCATATCCGCATAGGGATGAGTAGCATCAACAATTTTCTTTATGGGAAACTCCTGTAGGATTTTTTGCATTTCTTCATAATCCAAAGTTCTATCGATGATCACTCTTCTATTCGTCCCGATATTTTGAAATTCCTTTTGTAAAAGAGACCCTCCGTATTCCGTGGTAACACTAACCATAACCTCTCGGTTTTTTTCTACTAAGGCCTTGGCTATTCGTCGCCCTTCTTCAGTCCCTGCGGCTATCCAGATCATAAATTATAGCCCCTGGGGGTTACTAAGTAATTGCCCAACATTTTAGTATTGCTATTTCCAATCAGCACCAAGGTAAACATATTGACTTCTTCTTTTGGTAAGCGCTCTAAGGTGGTAATCTTTACGGATTCTCTCTCTCTTTTAGCGTTGATCACAATTCCAACAGGGGTATCTTTTTTACGGTGTTTTAATAGGATTTCCGTGGCCCTTTCCAAATGTTTCGGACGCCCTTTGCTTTTGGGGTTATAAAGACTTATGACGAAATCTCCCTGCCCTGCAAGATCCAAGCGCTTTTCAATCAAACTCCAAGGCGTTAATAAATCACTTAAGCTGATGGATACATGATCGTGCATAATCGGAGCTCCTAGACTTGCCGCCGCTGCGGAGGAGGCTGTAACTCCGGGCACCACTTCAATGTCTACGTTATTCAGAGCGTCGTTTTTTTCAATTACTTCAAATAGAATACCCGCCATAGCATAAATCCCCGCATCTCCACTGCTGATTAGGGACACCGTCTCTCCTTCAAGAGCGAGACTTAAAGCTTTTTCACAGCGCTCCACCTCACGTTTCATTCCCAGGCTGTGGACTTGCTGCTCCTCAATTAAATCTTCTATTAAAGGGATATAGGTTTTGTAACCCACAATTCCCGTGCTTTCTTTTATCGCTTCCATCGCTCGTAGGGTTCGGTGTTCCGGGGATCCCGGGCCGATGCCTAGGGCATAAATTTTTCCTTTTTTCAATGACAATTCTC
This sequence comes from Clostridiales bacterium, assembly GCA_007134725.1. Taxonomy (GTDB): domain Bacteria; phylum Bacillota; class Clostridia; order Peptostreptococcales; family T1SED10-28; genus Isachenkonia. Next base: position 2,526 of record SLKF01000085.1, read on the forward strand.
CTTCCAAAGAGCTAAGGTCAGCCCATTGATTTTCCGTTTTCTCAGTAGAAACTCTCCGTCTTTTTCTGAGGAAAGATAAGCTACCGGCTCGGCCACCGCCTTAACTCCGATGGTTTTTTTAATAAATTCCGAACCTTCAAAATCCGCTTCCACGGTTTTTATTTCTTCCCGGGTGATGATTTTCAAGGGTCGCTTAAATCCTTCAATGCCTTTTAAAATTCCCGCTTCCTTTTCTTTCACATCCACCGTGGCAAAATGCTTAATACTTAAGGGGCTAAAGCCAAACTCCTGCAGTATAGTCTTGATACTATTACGTACATGGGCTCCAGAAACGTGTTTTCGAGCACCGATGCCAATAATTAAATTTTTCGGATACAGCTGAATCATCGGTTTTTTTTCATATTTGCTTTCTGCTACCTCTTCATAGTTGCTTTCTAGTTCATCCTCGTATTTGCTTTCAATCCCTTGTTTCAAATTCCGGTTGCTGACTAGGATCCCTCCTCCCGTATATTCTAAGGCCCTGTTTATTAACTGATCCTTGTCACAAAGAACTACTGGAATGTATTTTCCCACCCATTCGGGAAGAGGGATTTCTGTAAATACCGTCACTTCTTCATTATTTACGATCTTTCCACTGAGTTTGGTTGCGGCGTTAAAATCATCAAAGGCAAACCCTAAATTCTTTGCCAGCATATCCACCGCCATTTTCCCCTGAACATCGGAGGCCGTAGTAATTACCGGGGTGGCCTTGAGTCTATCCCCCAGTATCATGGCCATCTCATTGCCTCCTCCCAAATGCCCTGAGAGAATGGGGATGATAAAGGCTCCCTTCTCATCCATGACAATCACCGCCGGATCTTTGGATTTATGCTCCAAAAGCCCCTCCAGACTTCGTACTACGATACCGGCTGCCATAATGAAAATCAGTCCGTCGTACTGTTTATAGATGGATTTAATGAAAGATTTGAAGGGCTCAGCGGTAGGTTTTACATTGAAATCCATCAAATTCTCAAGATCCTTGAAATTTTCAAGACCCTTGCCCTCCCCCGCTACATCTTTTACGGAATCGATGATCTTTTGCGGTGCGTAAACTTCTCCCTGATCTTCTAAGGCTTCTTTAACCCCGAGTCCTAAGTGAAGACTGTTCCGTGTCAAAGTAATAATTGCCCAACTCATTTTTTCCCCTCTCGATATTCGTGGGTAAATTTCGGATCATAGAGTTTTGACAGTTCGTACTCCTCTCCTAGGAAACGTCCCACCAGAATCTGTGCGGTTTTTGTGATTCCCGCTTCTTGAACTTTTTCTGCGATATCGTCTAAGGTCCCCATAACCTGCTTTTGGTCCTCCCAAGTGGCCCGCTGTACTACTGCTATTGGCGTATCTACCGGATAATGGGTTCGGAGCTTGGCTACCACGCTTTCAATCATTTGTACCGATAGGAAAATGGCCATAGAGGACTGATGTCTCGCAAGGCTTTCCAGTTTTTCCAGTTCCGGCACCGGGGTTCTTCCCTCCAAACGGGTTAAAATTACGGTTTGGCTGACACCGGGAAGGGTAAGTTCTCGGTTTAAGGAAGCCGCTGATGCGGTAAAGGAGCTTACGCCGGGAATGACCACAGAACCAATCTCTTTTTTCTCTAGGGCATCAATCTGCTCTTTAATAGCCCCATAGATCGTAGGGTCTCCCGTATGTACCCGAACCACCATTTCTCCCTTTTCCAAGGAACTCTCCATTACATCCAACACCTCGTCTAAGGTCATGGACGCACTGTTATATAGCTTCGCCGATTCTTTTCTACAGTCCAGTATTTTTTTATTAACCAAGGATCCTGCATAGATAATCACATCTCCCTTTTTTACAAGGTTTTGTCCTTTTACGGTAATGAGCTCCGGATCCCCGGGACCGGCTCCTACAAAATATACGATTTTCATTGAAGTACCTCCTTCTTTTTAATCAGCATCGTGGATAAATAAGGCACCTGCCCTTTTATCAGCTTGGAGATATCATAGCTGATACTCTGTTCCTCTTGACTAACATGGGATATTATTACAAAGTTCTGCTCCAGTCCCTGTTCTTTAAGAATTTCTCTGATGGCCTCCGGATCCGTGGACACTTTCATAATTACCAGGTTATCAAAGGCCTGAAGGGCTTCTTTTAACCCTTCTCCGTTTTTCTTCATTGGATACACCCCTAAGGATTCCGTATCCAAGGTAAGGCTTTTATTAATCGCGGATCCCAGGGCTGAA
>SLKF01000219.1 GCA_007134725.1 Clostridiales bacterium
ACGGGGTTTCTTCTTACTTTTTCCATTCCTTTAGATAAGCTTTTAAATCTTTGATGGTTCCGGAAAATACGAATACTTTCATGAGGGTTCCTCCTTTATAGACTCCATAGGAGTCAAACGTTTGTTCTGTATATTCTTATTATATACGAACGTTCGTTCCTTGTAAAGGGTATTTTCAAATTTATTTTTCATCATCCACTAAATGATGTTTATTTGCATAAACTGCGGCTTTTGTCCGATCCTCCAATTCCAATTTTGATAAAATATTGCTTACATGGGTTTTCACGGTTTTAATGCCGATAAAGAGGGTTTCCGATATTTCTTTGTTGGTTTTGCCTCGCCCCAGCTCCAAGAGCACCTCTAACTCCCGTTCTGTTAAAATTTCATGTTTTTCCGCCTTTTTCCGACTGCTTTTCAGCATAACCTGGCTAACTTTCCCCTCTAGTACCGATTCCCCTTCATAGGCTTTTTTTATGGCCCGAACAATATCCTCCGCTTTCGTGGTTTTCAGTAAATAACTAAAGGCTCCGGCTTCTAAGGCGGGCATCACTTTGTCTTCTTCAATAAAGCTGGTAAGCACAATAATCTTGACTTCCCACCCTCTTTCCTGAAAGGCTTCTGTAATGGCTTTGGTTGCTTCAATTCCGTTCATCTCTTCCATGACCAAATCCATTAGAATAATATCCGGTTTCCGTTCAATGGCCATTTCCAATCCTTCTCTTCCATTGCTGGCTTCCCCGACAATTTCAATGGCTTCATCGGTGGATATGTATGCTCCCAGGCCCATGCGTACCATTTCATGATCATCCACTAGCATTACCTTGATTTTTTTCTCCAAAACAAACCCTCCTAGGATTCTTATTTTTTGATTCCCTTTCCATTATTCGATTGATGACTTTTTAAAAGTGCTCTGCAATCCTACCGGGACCCGAACTTCAATTCTTGTTCCCTTGTCGGGAAAAGAAATAACGTCAAAACGCCCTCCCAGTTCTTCTATTCGCTCCCGCATAGTGGCCATTCCGTAAGAAGATTTTTTATTGTCTGAATTCTTGATGCCCACGCCGTTATCTTCAATAATTAGTGACAGTACTTTTTCTTTTTGAAAGAGCTTTACGGAAAATTTGGTGGCTTTGGAATGGCGAAGAATATTGGAAATGGCTTCCTGGGTAACCCGAAAAATATTGTTCTCCAGCCCGGGAGCCAAGCCTTCAATGTCATGCAGCACCTGATGGATTTCAATATTTTCATGCTTAGTATCTAATTCGTCAAGCAGCTTCTCAATTCCTTCTTTTAAACAATGTTCTTCCAAATTTACGGGACGAAGATGCATAATCAAGGCTCTTAGTTCCTGTTGGGCCATGGATACCATCTTCTCGATCATTGTAAAGTATTTTTTCGCCTCCTCCGGACGTTTGTCCATAAGCTTGGGGATGGCGGCCACCGTCGTATTTATGGCGAAAAGTTGTTGGCTGATGGCATCATGCAGCTCTCGGGCGATTTTTCTTCGTTCCTCCGAGGAAGCGGCTTCTTCCGCCCCGGCCAACAACTCTTTATTTTCATTAATCAGGCGTTGCAAAGATTCTACCTGTTTTTCCGTTCGTTGGGCCATGCGGTTAAACTGATTACTGATTTCTTCCAGCTCAATATAGCCTCGGATTCGAAGTCGGTAATCCAATTTTCCTCGGGAAAGTTTTTCGTTGGCATCCCGAATAACATGCAGTAATGTTCGAAGGGTTCTTCCCACGGGGAGTCCGACCACAATCGTCGCTCCGATGGAGGCAACAAAACCGATGATCCCTAAAATGAATAACAAGCGAAAATATTCTCCGGATAAAAAAGAAATTCCCAGGCTTTCTTCCAAATAGTTATTACTCATGCCTTCCGTAAGCAATAGGCTGAAAATCAAGATTCCCAACATGGTGAAAATGGTGGTCAAAAATCCGTTCATCCAAAACTTTTTCACAATGTCAAACTGTACGCTTTTTCCCTCCATGGTACGTACAAAAACATTTTTCAAAAATTTCATGTTATCCCACCCTTTTTACGGAAACCTCTCCGATATTTACCGATGCATTGATTCGAACTTTTTTAAGGGCTTCATCATAATCCTCGCTACGGTAACACAATAGATTAGAGGATACGCCGGAACGACGATTTTTATGATGTCTTGAAAACTCCTGTTCTTCTCCAAATATTTCCACACTGCCAATGTTGACATCCGCAGAAACATCAATGGCCAGATCTTCCGGCACGATAATTTGCACACTGCCCACCCAGCCTGAAAGGTTTACATAGGTCACCCCTTCTTCCAGCAAGGCCGTGGTAAGGTCCATATAAACTTCTCCTACCCCTAAGCTGTAACTGCTGTTTTCTAATGCCCAGGGTCGGTCTCCCAGTCGTATTTCTCCTACAAAGTGAAAGTTGTCCCTACCCTTGGTGGATTTATACCCATAATTCCTTTGATCCTTTCCATTTTTTTCGTGGATTTTCGATTTTTTTTCGTGGATTTTCGATTTTTTTTCCTCTTGCTTTTGTCTAATCCGCTCTTTTATTTCATCTTTTGAATAGCCTTTCTTCTCAAAATCCGGGCTACCCGATCCATGATCATCGGTAAATGCTCTATTGTATTCCCGACTATGCTCTTGACCCTCATCTTTCCATTCTTTCCCAACTTCTTTTCCGTTTATTTCAAATTCTATCACATTGGATTTAAAAAATACAATACTAAGACCTGCGTATATGATAAATATGGAAAATACGATGCCCCAAAGGCCTATACTCTCTTGGGTAAGATATTGAACACGGTTTTCTAACAGCACGCCGCCGATGATGATGAATCCCAAAGACCAGTACACCCGATTGAACTTTCGCCGTTTGCTGACTTTCAAGAAGAGGCCTTCCACCAATCGATAGGCCGCCCAAACGATGATGACCCCTGGCCAATAGGTTGTGATGATATCCCGAAGACCTAGGGGAATTACCCCTATATTTGTCAGTAGATACAAAACACCGATGGTTATTAATAAGATCCCTGTAAAGGATTTCCCAAAATTCATCTTCATAATTACCACTCCTTTCCTTGGTTTGTTTGTATGTTCAGTATACGACATATCCTGTGATCCTCCAAGAACCTTGAGACGGTTTTTTTCTCCGCCTTAAGGCTGAGGTCCAAGTCCTTGAAAAACCCTACAAAAATTGGACAGAATCCTTTTTTTTTGTTATGCTTATTTAGAATATAAATACAAAGGAGCGTTTACTTTTATGACTAAAGAAAACAAAGTATTAGCCGTAGTGGAAGGCCAAGAAATTACTCAGCAGGACGTGGATGCACTTATAGGATCCTTAGATCCTCAACGAGCCATGCAGTTTCAATCAGAAGAAGGAAAGAAGACCCTTGTGGAGGAACTGGTAAACCAAGAATTGTTTCTCTTAAAAGCCAAGGAAAACAATTTGGAAGAAGACCAGGAATTTCAACAGGAACTTGCAAAAATCAAAGACAACTTCTTAAAGCAGTATGCCATCAACAAAACCATTAAAGATGCACAAGTGCAGCCCGAAGAGGCAGAAGTTTTCTACGAAGCCAACAAAGAACAGTTCCAAGATCCTGAAAAAGTTGCCTGCAAGCACATTCTTATGGATGATGAAGAAGCCATCGCCAAGGTAAAAAGTGAAATTGACGCCGGAAACATCAGCTTTGAAGATGCTGCTAAAGAACATTCCAAATGCCCATCAAAAGAACAGGGCGGCGACCTTGGAGCTTTTCCTAAGGGTAAAATGGTACCGGAATTTGAAGCAGCTGCTTTTAACATGGAGGAAGGAACCATCAGTGCTCCGGTTAAAACGCAATTTGGGGTACACTTGATTAAAGTCGAGGAAAAAACCGAAGCATCAGTAAAATCCTTCGATGAAGTAAAAGGACAATTAATGCAAAACTTATTGATGCAAAAACAACAGGAACTCTACACTGGAAAAGTTCAAGAATATAAAGAACAATTCAATGTAGAAATAAACCTGTAATTTCACAGTTTTACAATCCAATAAACTAAAAAAACCTCCAATTGGGGGTTTTTTTAGTTTGTTTCGTTACTTAGTTATTCAGCTATTGAGCTATTGAGCTATTCAGCTATTCAGCTATTCAGCTATTCAGCTATTCAGCTATTCAATTTTTATTCTGCCGTAAGCGTAAAGAAAAAGCAGGCCCCTTGCCTTGACTCCCTACGTACTCCCATGGTCCCGCCGTGGGCTTCCACTATTTTTTTAGAAATGGCCAGGCCCATACCGGTACCCGGGGTTTCCTGACCGATAGGTTGTACTTGGGATTTATAGAATTCTTCGAAAACCCTCTCCTGCTCCTCAAGTTTAATACCCGGCCCTTGATCCCTCACTTCAGTAACAATCGTTTCTCCATTTTTATATACTCGGAGCAATATTTCCTCTTTCTCATTGGAAAATTTCAATGCGTTTCCCAATAGATTGCTGATCACCTGAATGATTTTATTTCGATCAATAAAAGGAGTATATTCACCCTCTTCTATTTCAAGCCTTAGGTTCACCAACTTTTTCTTTGCGGCAATCCGATTGTATTTTAGGGCCTCTCTTATGACTTCTTCGTACCCCTGTTTTTCCTGACACAATTTATCTTGACCGGTTTCAATTTTGTATATATCCAAAAAATCCTCCACAAGGCGCATCATATACTCACTGGTTTTATAAATTTCATCCACATAAGTTCTTTGCTCTTCTTTCAGATCTTCTTCCGAAAGAACAT
>SLKF01000207.1 GCA_007134725.1 Clostridiales bacterium
CCTTACTGGAAGTATTAGATCCGGAACAAAACAAGGATTTTACCGACCATTATTTGGATGTTCCCTTTGATCTTTCCAATGTCATGTTTGTCACCACGGCCAATACGACCCACAGTATTCCAAGACCGCTACTGGACCGGATGGAAGTCATTCGTATTGCGGGATACACGGAAGAGGAAAAAGTCAAGATCGGAGAAAAATATTTAATTCCCAAGCAGATCAAAGAACACGGACTGAAAAAAAGCAATCTTCGCTTTGATGAAAAAGGTCTTCGGGATCTGATCAACTACTATACCCGGGAAGCGGGAGTACGTAGCCTGGAGCGGCAAATTGCCAATGTATGCCGAAAAGTTGCCAAACGCATCGTGGAGGAAAACATTAAAAGTGTAAAATTAACCTCGAAAAATATTGAGAAATATTTAGGCAAACCCCTGTACCGTTATGAGTTGATTAATCAAAGAGATGAAGTGGGGATTGTTCGCGGTCTTGCCTGGACCAGTGTCGGAGGGGTTACCCTGTCGGTTGAAGTAACCTTAATGAAGGGTACGGGAAAATTGGTTTTAACCGGACAACTTGGGGATGTCATGAAGGAGTCCGCTCAAGCGGGAATCAGCTATATTCGTTCCGTGGCGGAGAAGTTCAACATTGATCCGGAATTCCACGCGAAAAATGATATTCACATTCATATTCCGGAAGGGGCCACACCGAAGGATGGTCCTTCAGCAGGACTGGCGATGGCCACCGCGGTAATTTCCGCCCTTACGGATATTCCGGTACTCAAAAACGTCGCCATGACCGGAGAGATCACCCTACGGGGACGAGCGCTACCCATCGGTGGTGTGAAAGAAAAAGTATTGGCAGCAAAAAGAGCGGGAATTGATAAGGTCCTTTTACCCATTGATAACAAACGGGACTTAGAAGATATTCCAAAAAATGTACGGGACACTTTGGAGTTTGTATTTGTGGAAGACATGGATACGGTTCTGAAACATGCCCTGGTAAAGGATGATTTGAATGAAAGTTAACACCGCAGAAATTGTAATGAGCGCCGTAAAACCGGAGCAGTATCCGCAAGGAGATTTACCGGAAATTGCCATGGTGGGACGATCCAATGTGGGAAAGTCCTCGGCGATTAATACCCTGCTGGGCAGAAGAAAACTGGCCAGGGTCAGTGGAAATCCCGGGAAAACCCGAACCATTAATTTCTATCTGATCAACAACGCTTTTTATCTGGTGGATCTTCCCGGATACGGTTATGCAAAGACCTCCAAGCCGGAGCGGGCTTCCTGGGGCAAAATGATCGAAATTTATCTTTCCTCCCGGGAAAACCTCCAAGAGGTCGTACAATTGGTGGATGTTCGACATAAGCCTTCCAAGGAGGACCAGTTGATGTACAACTGGCTAAAACATTTTGGATTCGGTTCCTTAGTACTGGCAACCAAGTTGGATAAAATCAAACGCAGCCAGTACCAAAAACATTTTAAAATCATTCGGGAGACCTTGGAAATGCCACCGGAAAGTAGGATTATGCCTCTTTCATCCCTGAAAAAGCTGGGCATAGAAAATGCTTGGGAAAACATGGAACCCCTTCTGCAAAGACCGGAACCCATAGAAGAGGGGAACGAGGAAATTATAAAAGAAACGAATGAGGAAATTATCGAAGAGGCAAAAGAGGATACTATCAAGTAGATTTAATGGATTTTGAAGAGCTTAGGCCTAGGGAGGTCTAAGTTCTTTTCTTGACAAAAAGGGGGATAAAGCGTACAATTATTTATACTTAAGTATAGAAATGAACCAGCAAGGGAGCGGTAAAAAAAATGAAAAAGACCAGGTTATTAACACAACGGGAATACAAATTTGCCAATACGCGGTTTAAAACCCTAGAAGTATTTTTAAAATATATCCAAGAGGAACGGGAAGAGGAATTAACCATTGATGTTCTTTGTGAAGAAGTGGGAATATCCCGGGGAACTTTTTTTAACTATTTTCCTTCAAAGGAACATTTATTTACCTATTACGGTTATGATTTCTGTGGAAAACTTTGGTTGGACCTGCAGGAAAAAAAGCAGCAGGGTGTATCAGTAAAAGCAAGGATGGAGTATATATTCAGCTTTACCGCCGGGGAAGATGAGAAATATTCCAATAGTTTTACCAAATTCGTCCAGCATATTCTCCGACGAGGGGAAAAAATGATCGAGGAACTTCCGTACACTAGGGCGGATCTGATTCATGTATTTTCTCAGGATTTTGAGAAGATTTTACGGGATCCCCAGTTGAACCATGAGGTTTTGGAAGAGGGTCAGTTGGCTTCAAAGGACTATATTCATATTCCCACGGTTGGGGAGATGTTTCATTTACTGCTATTGGAAGGTGTGAAAAACGGAGTTTTCTCGAAGGAAATCCCGGTGGATAAGATGCTGATTCACCTATTGAATTTGTATTTTGCACCGCCGATCACGGGAAAATTTTTAGGGAAAAATCAAAAACTGGAAACGTTTTATGCCTATTTATTGCCGGATCTGTTAAAGCGGATGGAAGTAACTAGGGAGTAGGAGGCGGATTATGAAAAACACAAATATTCCGTTGCTGATGGGCCTTGTAATCGCCATTTTTTTAGGAACCATGGCTTTTTTTCCCCATTGGTTTACGGATCAGGATCCGAATACCCAGCAGCCTCGAATCCAAGTAGAGGAAAGGGAAGTTGAGGGGGAAGTGGTTAAAGTGTATCTTCGACCGCCCCATGCTCCCAATCCCAATGCCTGGTTGGGAACCGACAGCGTAGGGAGAGATCTTTGGACCCGTCTGGTATATGGAACCCACACGACCTTAAAAGCGGTTATGCTGGTGGTTTTTTTTCGGTTTTTGGTGGGGGTACCCCTGGGCGTGTTGGCCGGTATGAAATTCCCCCTCTTTTCCAAAGGGTTAAGACTTTTCAATACCCTGTTTACCACAATTCCCAGCCTGATTTTCAGCTTTATCATTTTAAATATTGAATACATTAAAAATCTACCCTTAAATCAGGCAATGCCCATCTTTGTGGTGGTGCTTACCATGGTTGGATGGCCAAAATTGGCAAGGCAGATTGAAGAACGTACGGAAAGAATAATGGGAGAAGACTTTATCGAGGGGGAGGTGGCTCTTGGAAAGCATCGGGGGCAGATTCTCAAAGAAAATGTCCTTCCTCATTTAACTCCCTCCCTGATCAGTTGGGGTTTCGTGGAAATGGGACTGGTACTGTTCCTATTGGCCCAGCTATCCATTCTTGGCATCTTCATCGGCCCCAGCCAGGGAGCAATGGTTATCGACGGAGCCCCTCAGTGGTTTACTGCGGTAAATGCAGAGTGGTCCAATCTCTTATCCCGGGCACCCATCGATATCCGGGCAGGTCACTACTGGCTGGTGCTTTTTCCTTCCCTGTTTTTTTTCATCGGGATTACAGGATTTAATCTAATCGGAGAAGGATTGAAAGAGGAATTTGAAAAAAGGGAGTCCCGGATCGTGTCCTGGATTCAACAGGGAATCCATCAGCTCTCACCGGTGCTTTACATCAGGCAAATAGGAAAAATTAAGAAATACCGGGTTCCCATACTGGTAAAAACCTCGGCAGTATTACTGTTGATCGGCTTTATCCTCTATCCCGGAGCCCAAAGTCTTTATTCCTTTGAGGGGGAGAAGTCCTGGGATCACTTAGAAAGCCTTCTGGACCAGCAAGAGGGGCAAGCAGGAGTACAAGCATACATTACTGATAAGATGAAAGATGCAGAGCTGCTGATGGCCGCAGAGGATTCCTATGTCTTTTCCTCGGCAGAGGGAAAGCACCCAGAGACCTTAATCGGTATTATCCCCGGGGAAAATTGGGAGAAAATCATGGACCCCGACGGCAGGGAAAAAGAAAGTCTGGTGATTATCGGAACCCGTTACGACGGAATATATCAGGAGCAGGAGCCGGTCTCTCCCACCAGGGCCACGGGAGTGGCCAATGCCTTAACCTTAATCGAGACCCTGCAAGAACCTGCCGAAAAATTGGAGCAAACCCTACTGTTTGTTTTCTGGGACGGACAGGGAGCTGATATTAATATAGAGGAACCCAACCGATATATGCGTACCCCGGTGATTCCCCATAATCGAGTGGATTATACCTACCTCGATCTTGGCTATATTCCTCAAGAAACCCAGCGCAGCCTCCAGGTCAGTTTGTATACTTCCAAAGCCCAACAAATCCAATTTCAACAGTTGATGTATGATTTACAAGATACCCTGCACCGGAATCAATTGCGCTATCATTTAACGATGAATTTGAGAGGGAGCGGAGCCGTCGCCGGACTGTCCTTAAATTCCATGTTTTCCATCGGGGTTGGGGAAGAGTATTATTCTTTTATGGAAAACGAACCCTTGGATCCCAGCGGCATTCACAACACTTTTCTACAACAGCAGGGCCAGTTCATTTTGGATATGATTACCATGACAGATCATTTCAAATAAAAAAATCCCCGGAGAAAGGAGGCTCTTTACATGAAGCGGGAGGTACGAAGAGAAATCCTGAAAAGAGGTCTGAAAAAGCTGCTATTTTTACTGTTGCTGATGACTTTGCTGGTGGTCATTACCAGTGTTCCGGTAAATTTTAACTTGGATTATTATGATGGAGACTTTCAAATTAATACCACCTGGCAGGAAATCCGAAGCAATATGAGGGAGAATCTTTTCTTGCTTTACAGCGGAAAAATTTTCCAA
>SLKF01000058.1 GCA_007134725.1 Clostridiales bacterium
ATCTGAGGAAGATGCTATGGAAGTAATTAAAAAAATACAGAAGAATTATCATCAGAGGAACACTGGAATCAACAAAGAGCTAGGCGTTTTTCTAGTCTTTTTTTTAGTATACCTAATCAACCAATTCATTCTAAAAAGTATCAGTAGTTCATTTATTGTTCATGGACACCTAAATCATGTTCTGGTAAGTCCCATGTTGTTATCCTATGCAAATATGTTATTTTATCTTTTGTTCCCAAGATATAAAGGGATTAACACCTTAAAAAATACTCTTCTGTTTATGGAAAACACAGCAATCAAAAGAATGACCCCATGCCATCAATAATAACGATTGAAAGGATGCTGACTATGAAAAAAATCCCCAAGGAAGGGATATTTCTCCTAAGCTTTGCTTTTTTATTAATTATTTTTGATATCTTGTCTACACTTTTGGATTTGGAGACCCTCCTAGAAAACATCGAGCCCCCATTTTTGGCAGCAGCAGGATCCATTTTACTGTTCCTTGCCCTGGTGTTGGTTCCCCTGATGATCATCAAAAAAAAGCTTTATAAAAGTACTAAGGAAGAAGGGGCTGCAAGGGATAAAAAGAAAAGCTCCAGACTCTCCAATGCACTAGTTACTATTCTTCTATGGTTTTTGATCAGCAGTCTAGGGCTTCCCCGCTTAACCATCGATAACCTTATGGGAAGAAGCCTCATGCTTCTGTTGATTGCCGGAGGGATATTACTATATTACGTAAGAAAAGAAAATCGAAGGGCAAATCACCAATCCAAGGATTTCGACCAAACCCAATGAAGCCTAGGTGGAGGACTGCGGAAGAGGACAGAGAGGACAGAGAGGACAGAGGGACGGAGTAATTGTCCGGTAGTTCATTGTCCGGTCTAATTTCGGAAAAGGATGTGAACGCATGACCATGATTTTAAAGGTTCTGTTGGCAATTGTAATGTTTTTTGCGCTAATCTACGCATCTTCGCCCCTGTTTTTGCCGTTTTTTGAAAAACGAATCAACAAAATCGAAAGCAGGTTTCAATACACCGCCTCAAAGAAGGCTCAGGACTTTCATTCCACCCTGTTTGTTGCGGACCTCCATGGGGATCCCCTCTTTTCATACCGCAACCTTCTCCGGCGCAACCCCTCCGGCCATATGGACCTTCCCAGGCTTATTGAGGGCAACATCCGTCTGCAGGTTTTCGGAGTCCCTACACAGATCCCGCTGTTTGCAAATATTGATAGAAATTCCAGCAAAGTCGGACTAGGGGGAGTGTTGGCCTTTTTACAGCACTGGCCCCTAAATACCTGGTATAGCGGAAAAAACCGTGCTCTTTATCAGGGGAAGAAACTCCACGATCTGGAAGCGAAATCCCAAGGCACTCTGACAATCATTAAAACATCTACGCAGCTAAAGGAATATGCTCAAGTAAAGGCGGCGGAAAACCGTGGTGTCGCAGGGATTTTGATGCTTGAGGGAGCCCATGTCATGAAGAAAATTCCTGAGGATTTGGAAGAACTATACCATAAGGGATTTCGTATTATCGGATTGTCGCATCTTACGGACAATCACTTGGGAGGTTCTGCTCAAGGCATTGAAAAAGGCGGATTAACCGAGGTTGGACGAAAAGTAGTGAAGCGGATAGAAGAGCTGCATATGATCATTGACCTGACCCATGCATCCCCAGCATTAATGGATGATGTGCTGAGCATTGCTTCCCGGCCGGTACTGGTATCCCATACCGGGGTCAAGGGATGTGTCAACAACAACCGGAACCTCTCCGATGAACAGTTGAAAGCGGTTGCTTCAAAAGGAGGGCTGATCGGCATCGGGTTCTGGGAGGAAGCGGTAGGGCAGGAAGGTGTGGAATCCATCGTTAACTCCATCAAGTACGCCTCGGATTTGCTAGGAGTAAAACACATTGCCCTTGGTTCCGATTTTGACGGCGGCGTGGCCGTCCCCTTTGATGCTACAGGCATGGTTCACATTACCGAAGGGCTGATGAACCGGGGTTTCTCGAAAGAGGAGATCAATATGATCATGGGAGAGAATGCCTTCAATTTTCTGGTAACGGTGTTACCTCTTGATTGATTTGTCTTATCTAAAATAATATTGCGGGATGCACCAAACAAAACGGGATGGCCCATGATATACTGATAAAAGAGACTTGAGAATGAAGAAGTCAACGTAATGAAGAGGTGAATGTATGAAAAGATTTTTAAAAATTAACTTCGGAGTATTTATTATGGCCGTGGGTCTTTATGTATTTTTAATCCCGCAGGATTTGGCTGTAGGAGGGGTTACGGGACTTGCCATGGTGGTAAATAACTTCTTTCCCATTGTCCCCGTTGGTTTGGTGATGATCATCGCCAATATTGTCTTATTTATTTTAGCCTTTATCGTTATTGGGAAGGACTTTGGGGGATATACTATTTATTCCAGCTTGTTATTATCAGGGATGATTTACCTATTTGAAATGGTTTATCCCATATCTCAGCCCTTAGTAGATGATTTAATGATCAATCTGATTTATGGAGTAATTATTCAAGGGATTGGTATGGGCATCATCTTTTATGAAAATGCTTCCACGGGAGGCACCGATATTATTGCAAAAATCATTACCAAGTTCGCTAATATGGAAATAGGAAAAGCACTGCTATTGGCAGATTTTTTGATCGTTTTATTTGCAGGGATTTCATTTGGGTTGAAATTAGGTCTTTACGCTTTATTAGGGGTCATAGTCAATGCAGGAGTAATAGACAATGTAATTGCGGGCCTGAATAAGAAAATGCAATTGTTGATCATTACAGAAAAAACCGATGAAATAAATGAATACATCATAAAAGAAATCAATAGAGGCACAACCCTATACACCGGGAAGGGAGGATTTTCCGGGGAAGAAAAATTGATCATCAGCACCATTGTAAACAAAAGAGAATATATAAAAATAAAACAATATTCCAAGGCCATGGATGAGGACGTATTCATCAGCATAGGTTTTGTGAATGAGGTTTTAGGAAATTACAGACTGACCTAGTATCCCTTCCTAAAAAAGGGAAGCCTTTGAAAAACTCTAAAGAGGATCTTTTTCCCATGAGATCAAAAAACCCCCATCACTCCATTGGCAACCAAACCCAATAGGTGATGAGGGGTTTTTAATTTTATAAAGGAAGCCTTCTTCCGATGCCTCTTTCCAGGGCAACATCCATAATTTCTCTGCCCACAACCACATCACACACCGACATTCCAATGTTGCTGCAGACAATGATTTCGTCCTTATGCTTTCTACCTTCCTTGACTCCGGCAATAATCTCTCCGGTTTCCGCCGCAATTCTTGGCAGACCGTCGGGGAAGTAACCCATCCCTACAAAAAGCTCATGCTCCTCGATACTGTCCACAATGTACTGATCCGCATCCAAGGAGATTTTCGGGTCCCAGAAGGTGTTCAGATCGCAGGGAAGAATGGTCTGTCCCTTAGAAATCCACTGGGATTTAACGACCGACAGAGGGTCTTTTAGGATCACGGTGGCGGAACTTAGGACCTCACACTTTTCCGTCACTTCCCGGGCACTCTTTCCTTTTATAATTTCCACATCAATCTCAGGCTGTACCTCTTCGATAAGACGGTCCATGGCCTTTTCGTTGATGTCATGAATGTAAATCTTTTTCAGTTTGGGGAGGGTTTTTACCACGAAACGCACGTGTTCGATGCCCTGTACTCCACAACCGAACATTCCGAAGGTCTCCGCATCGGGATGAAGGGCTGCCGCTGCCAGCACCGTCACCGCAGGGGTCCGCATCGCCGTCAGCCAGGTGGAGTCCATAATCGCCAGAGGACATCCCGATAGTACATCATTCATCACCAGAAGCCCTGTGGTCTGGGGCAGGTCGAACTTCTCCGGATTATTGGGATAGCACTCAATCCATTTGGCTCCCACCGCATTTTTCGACGGTACATAGGCGGGCATTGCATGGAAAAAAACCTCTTGGAAAGGGTGAACCCCGATTTTCGCAGGCATTTCATACTCCTTGGATCCGTGGGCCACGAGGGCATCTTGGACCAACTCCAGAATCCGGTCTCTGCTAATTCCGATGTTTTCACACTCATCCTTGGTAAGATAGAGAATCTCACTACCAATTTTCAGCTTCTTTAAAATTTTTTCCCGATCTTCATGAACATTCATTTCGCATCCTCCTTTTAGACTTGATCTTTTTTAAATCTGAAAATCTTAGTATAAGGATAGTATAGCGGAATAATCAGAAAATTTATACATGCAAAACCTCGAATGTTAACGCAAATTTTAACGCAATAGTAAGCTCATTATAGGAGGAATGTGTTTTATGGGCTAAGCAAAGGGGAAAAGAGCAGTTATGGATGGGTCTTTTAGGTAATACTTAACTCAGCTCGAAAGCTCCGGTGTAAAGTTGATAATATTTCCCCTGTTTATTAATCAGTTCCTGATGAGAGCCCCGCTCGATAATTTCTCCCTTTTCCAGCACCATGATCACATCGGCGTTCTTGATGGTGGATAGGCGGTGGGCAATGACAAATACGGTTCGACCGTCCATTAAGCGGTCCATGCCGGTTTGTACCAAGGCTTCGGTTCGGGTATCAATGGAAGAGGTCGCCTCGTCCAAAATCATCACCGGAGGGTTGGATACCGCGGCCCGGGCAATGGACAGGAGTTGACGCTGGCCTTGGGACAG
>SLKF01000093.1 GCA_007134725.1 Clostridiales bacterium
CTTAAAAGGCTGCTCTTTGTTTTTATGGTATTGCATCCAGTCCTCGCTGATCCTATCTCCCTTAATAATTCCTTTGTAACGGTTTACATCAAAGATATATATTCCCGCTTCATGAATCATTGCAAGTTCCCAATTGATGGGTCTTTCGCCGTTTTTCGAAAACACTCTGTTGGTTACTAATTTTCGATAGATCTCATATTCCTCCAAATAGGTAAAAGCTAAAAATTCTCCATAGTTCTTTTTATTAAATAGGGTTGTACTTAGACCATTCCCGCTTTCTTCTTTGTACTGAGATCGATTATACTGTATCATTTTCGGGAAAATAATTGCAGTAATTAATAGAAGTATAATGATTACAATTGGCATTTTTTATCCTCCTGCTATAATTTTCTTTTGCCTTCCCTAGTATTTTATCATAGTTTTCATGAAAAAATACCTCAAATAACCAATTACAAAGATTATCGTGATCAATTCAACAATCGGTACTACTAACCATACCCCCAACATGCCCATCCACCGGGGCAATAAAAAAACCATGGGGATCATCAGAAAAATCCCCCTCAGCAAGGAGATTCGTATGGCGGGTTTTGCCAGGGACACCGCTGCAAAGAATGCGCCCATGGTGATATTAATCCCCATAAACACAAAGGCTGCGAAATAAACTCTAATACCCTCAATTCCTAAACGGCTCATAAGAGGATCACTCTCGCTATTGAATATCTCCATAATCCCGGGAGCGAAAACGAAACCCAAACCGTAAGTGATCATCCCGATACTTAAGGTGATCAGCACCGTCCACCGCAAAATCTTCTTTAAGTCTGCCCCTTGATTGTTAGCAAAACTCTCACTGATTAAGGGCTGAATGCCCTGTCCCAATCCAATATACACCGCCACGATCACCAAGGCAATGTTGGCTACCACACCGTAGGCTGCCACTCCGATATTACCGGAAATCCCCACAATGGTAAGGTTAAAAAGAAGAATGACCAAGCCATTGGAAAAATCCGTAATAAAAGCGGAAGAGCCCAGACTGATAATACCGAACCATTCCTTCAAAAACAAGGTGGGCATTTTCAGCTTTAAATTTTTCGAATGCTTAAGCCAATAATAAATCATCAGGGTTAAACCCACGGCGGGAGCGGTAACTGTTGCCAAGGCAGCCCCCAGCATCCCCATCTGTAAGGGAAATATGAATATATAGTCCAATAAAATATTCCCGAAGCTCCCGATAATCATTCCCAGCATGGCGATTTTCGGGTTGTTGTCATTTCGAACAAAGGCAACAAAAATATTGTTCATAATAAAAAAACTTGAGAATAACAACACGGTTTGAAGATAGATTTTCGTCGTTTGAAAAATGGCCTCATCCGCTCCGAGGAAACGGGTGAACTCCTCGGCAAAGAAGATTCCGATTGTGGTCATTATTAAGGAAAAAAAACCTCCCAAGAGCAGGGTGTTGGTAAAAATTTTCTTGGAATCTTCGTATTTTCCTTTGGTTCGCAGTATCGTAAACTGGGTTGCCCCGCCAATACCCAACATCAGACCCAGGCCGGTTAACAATCCATAAATGGGTATTGCAATATTTAAGGAGGCCAATGCTTCATTGCCGATTCCCGTAGCAATAAAATAGGTGTCCGCCAGAATGTATACGGAGATTCCCAACATGCCGAGAATTCCAAAAGCCCCTCCTTTTATGTATTCCCTCCATAGGATTTTTGTTTTTTTATTCATCGCTACCGTCCTTTTGATTACTTCCTTTATTTATCAATCATTCCAATCTTATTATCTATTTCATTTAATGCTCAGGAAAAAGCCCCCGACCTAATACCATCATTAGTTTCCGGAGGCCTTGATTATGCTTTCACAGTGACCGGAGGGGATTATTTAACAACCAAAACACTGACATTCGTTCCTTGTACCACGGAGTTGCTGACGCTTCCCATAACCATATTCTTAAGGCCTCCACGGCCTCTCCTCCCCAAAATAACCAGATCATATTCTCCACTCTCGGCTTCCTTTATGATCACCTTGGCGGGATGTCCATGTTCAATGCGAATATTGGTTTTAGCACCGCTACGCTCGAATTTTCCAGCAAACTCTTCTAGAATTTCCTGTTTTTCTAACCAATCTTTCTTTTCTGATTCCTTAAGTTTATCCAGTAGGGTTGTTGGAGCGGCAAACTTGTCTTTTGAAATCGGACCTCTCGAATGTTCCGTGTAGGCATGAATTAGGGTTACTTCCTTGATACCACAGTCATTAATTAAATGCTGAGCCTTACCGATCGCCCGCAAACTTGATTCCGATCCATCATAACAGACGAGTATTTTCACTTCGATCATTCCTCCTTTTCTTATTCATTTACCCGGAGATTCTAAAATAAATCATTCAACAAAATGTTTATTTGATAAACTTCCTCTTCTTAGAGGCTTAACAAGGTCATTCGTTTTCTCCCGATTAGAAAAAATCGGGTATTTTCTTTGTGCATCTGATGCAAACTCGTTTATCCTCAACCTATGGTTGAATCATGTATTTTTATGCATCGCCGTCTATAATGTATTCCAGGATATCTTCTTCCACTTCTCAGTTTACATCACTTCTCTACTTTATTCCATCTATTTCCCAATAGATAATTTACATGAATAAAATAATTTATATTATTGCATAATTATTATCAGATTGATATAGTAGTAATATTATATTTACGGCTCTACTGAAAGAACTTAGAAATGGAGGAATATAGGATGAAAAAATTCAAACGGGTTCTTGTGGCAAATCGTGGTGAAATTGCCATTCGAATCTTTCGAGCATGCAAAGAACTGGGCATTCGATCGGTTGCGGTTTACTCTGCGGAGGATCGAAATTCTCTTTTTAGAACCAAAGCCGATGAAGCCTACGAAATCGGTAAAAATTCCGGACCGGTTGCGGCCTATTTAAACATTGAAGAAATTATCCAACTTGCCAAAAACAAAGGGGTCGATGCCATTCATCCCGGGTATGGCTTTTTATCCGAGAATCCGGACTTTGTTCGAAAGTGTGAGGAAGCGGGTATGGTTTTCATCGGACCTACTTCAGAGATGATGCAGGCTCTGGGAGATAAAATCGCTTCGAAGAAAGTGGCGGAGTCCGTGGGGGTTCAAACCATTCCCGGAGTTACGGAAGCGATTTCCAGTGACGAAGATGCCAAAAACTTCGCAGATCATTGCGGTTATCCCGTCATGCTTAAAGCCGCAGCCGGTGGTGGGGGGCGTGGGATGCGTATTGTACGGGATCCCTCGGAATTGTTGTCCGCCTACGGTCATGCCAGAAGTGAGGCCATGAAAGCTTTCGGAAGCGAGGAAATTTTTATTGAAAAATATTTGGAAAGTCCTAAACACATTGAAGTGCAGGTTCTGGGTGATCAGTTTGAAAACCTGGTTCATCTTTATGAACGGGACTGCTCTATCCAACGGCGACATCAAAAAATCATTGAGTTTACCCCGGCCCTCTCTTTAAATAAAAAACAGCGGGAAGCCATTTGTCAGGACGCCCTCAAGATTGCGGGCTCCGTGAATTACCAAAGTGCAGGGACGGTAGAGTTCCTGGTTGATAAAGACCACAATCATTATTTCATCGAAATGAACCCGAGAATTCAAGTGGAACACACCGTTACGGAAATGACCACGGGTATTGATATCGTCCAGGCGCAAATATTAATTGCCCAGGGGCATAAGTTATCCTCCGAAAAGATTGGAATCCAGTCTCAGTCCGATATTCAACCTCGGGGATACGCCATTCAGTGTAGAATAACCACCGAGGATCCTCAAAATGAATTTATGCCCGATACCGGTCGAATTGACGTGTATCGGTCGGGCTCGGGATTCGGCATTCGCTTAGATGGAGGCAATGGCTTTACGGGAGCGGTGATCAGCCCCTATTTCGACTCTCTATTGGTAAAGTCCACTTCCTGGTCCCGGCATTTTAATGATGCCGTCAACAAGAATATTCGGGCCATCAAAGAGCTGAAAATTGAAGGAGTAAAAACCAATACGGACTTTTTGATTAACGTCCTCAATCATGCGGTTTTTCGAAAAGGAGATTGTGATACCAACTTTATCAACAACCACCTGGACCTATTCGATCTGACCCTGAAGAAAAGTCCCGAACTGCAAACCCTGAACTTTATTGCGGAAAAAGTGGTAAATGAAACCGGCGGCAACAAACGGGACTTTGATGTTCCCGTGGTTCCGAAAGTACCTTCCGTGGCTTCTTTAAGAGGTACGAAACAAATTTTGGATACCAAAGGTCCGGCAGGCTTAATTCAGTGGATTAAAGATCAGGATAAACTGCTCTTAACCGATACCACCATGCGGGATGCCCATCAATCCCTGATTGCTACAAGAATGCGGACCAAGGATATGAAAAAAATATCGGAAGCCACCGCTCATTTTCAACAAGACTTTTTTTCTCTGGAAGTGTGGGGCGGGGCAACCTTTGACGTATCCTATCGATTCTTAAAAGAGTCTCCCTGGGAACGATTGGATGAAATTCGAAAGCGGGTTCCCAATGTCCTGCTGCAAATGCTAATTCGGGGATCCAACGGGGTGGGCTACAAGAATTATCCCGACAACGTGATTCGGGAACTGATTCAGGAATCTGCCCGGCGAGGCATCGATGTTTTTCGTATCTTCGATTCCCTAAACTGGATAGAAGGTATGGAGGTTGCCATTGATGAAGTGTTAAAAACCGGAAAAATCGCCGAAGGAACCATTTGTTACACCGGAGATATTTTAGATTCCTCCCGGGATAAATATTCCCTGGATTATTACGTGAAAAAAGCAAAAGAATTGGAAAAACGGGGCATTCATATTCTAGCCATTAAAGATATGGCGGGTCTTCTTAAACCCCACGCCGCCTCCAAACTGGTGAGGGCCCTAAAAAATGCCGTGGATCTTCCCCTTCACATCCATACCCACGATACTACGGGGAATGGGGTCGCCAGCATGCTGATGGCCGCGGAAGCGGGAGCCGATATTGTGGACACTGCCATCAATAGTATGAGTGGACTTACCAGTCAGCCTGCCATGAACAGCGTTGTGGCGGCTCTTGAGAACACCCCACGGGATACGGGTATCCATGTGGATGGATTACAGCAAATCAGTGACTACTGGACCAATGTCCGCCCGGTCTATGAGGCCTATGAATCCGACTTAAAATCCAGTACTGCGGAAATCTATAAGTATGAAATCCCCGGTGGACAGTACTCCAACCTTAAACCCCAGGTGGAAAGCTTTGGCCTGGGCCACCGTTTCACGGAAGTAAAAGAGATGTTTCGCACCGTCAACTGGATGTGGGGGGATATCGTTAAAGTGACCCCTTCTTCTAAAGCCGTTGGGGATATGGCCATATTCATGGTACAAAATGATTTAACCTCGGAAAATATATTAATCAAAGGCAAAGATCTAACCTACCCGGACAGCGTAGTGTCCTACTTTAAAGGAATGATGGGACAGCCGGAAGGAGGTTTTCCGAAAGAACTGCAAAAGATCGTTCTAAAGGATGAGCAGGCGATTACCGTTCGACCGGGGACCCTGCTTCCCGATGAGGATTTCGATGAAATTAAAAAAACCTTGGAAAAAAACCACAATCGGTCTTTTGACCGATCGGAACTTATCAGCTACGCTCTATATCCTAAGGTTTTTGAAGAGTATCTGGACTACCTTCAACATACGGGCAATTTTTCAGAAATGGGCTCGGATATTTATTTCCACGGACTTAAAGAAGGGGAAACCTGCGAGATTACGGTCAAAGAGGGTAAAGTCTTGGTCATCACCTTAGCGGAAATTGGAAAAGTGGGGGCTGACGGTTTTAGAAACATCGTCTTTGAGGTGGATGGAAATCGTCGGGAACTTTCCATTAAAGACAACAAAGCCCTAGAAAAAGAATCGGTAACGAATATTCAAATGAAGGACGAGAATGATCCAAACCAGATTGGTGCCAATATTCCCGGAAGTGTTTTAAAAGTCCATGTAGACCAGGGCGATCCCATAACCATGGGACAACCGCTGCTGATTCTGGAAGCCATGAAAATGGAGTTGGAGATCAACTCGCCGATCAGCGGCACTGTCTCGAAAGTATTGGTGAAAGATGCGGATATGGTTGTATCCGGACAGCTGCTGCTAAGTATCGAATAACGGTGTTGTACAGACAAGAAATCAAAACCCGAAACGTTATCAAGTTTCTGCAAAAAAGAAAACCCATGAGTTCACGGGTTTTCTTTTTTTTTCTGTATGAATGTTCCAAATGAATGTTCCAAATAAATGTTCCAAGGATCCTGCATCCTTAGGAAATTTTCACTGTCCAATCTTCACAGTTCCAGATATCCGTTACAACCTCCTGATAAAACTCCGGCTCATGGGATATTAAAAGGACACTGCCTTTATAAGCCTGCAGAGCCTGTTTTAACTCTTCCTTGGCATCCACATCCAGGTGATTGGTGGGCTCATCAAGAATCAGCAGATTGGTTTCCCGGTTCAAAAGCTTGCATAGCCGAACCTTTGCATTTTCTCCCCCACTTAGGACCACCATTTTGCTTTCAATATGTTTTGTGGTCAAACCGCATTTCGCCAGGGCCGAACGTACCTCCCGTTGATTATAGGAGGGAAACTCTTTCCAAATCTCTTCAATACAGGTATTGTAGTTGGACTCCTTGGTTTCCTGTTCAAAGTAGCCGATCCCTAAGTTCTCTCCCTTTTGGACGGATCCTTCAACGGGGTTGATCTCCCCTAAAATACTTCGCAGCAAGGTGGTTTTTCCCAGACCGTTGGCCCCGGTCAAGGCAATCTTCTCCCCCCGTTCCATTCGAATATTTAAGGGCTTGGTTAAGGGTTCATCGTAACCGATGACCAAATCCTTGGTTTGAAACAGCAACTTTCCCGAAGTCCTTCCCTGCTTAAAATGAAATTGCGGCTTGGGTTTATCTTGAGGCAGTTCAATCTTCTCCATTTTATCCAGTTTCTTTTGACGGGACATGGCCATATTTCTTGTGGCTACCCGGGCTTTATTTCTTGCGACAAAATCTTTCAGTCCGTCAATCTCCTGTTGCTGCTTTTTATAAGCCGATTCCAACTGTTGTTTTTTCGCTTCATAAACCTTTTGAAATTCCTCATAGTCTCCCACATAGCGATCCAGTTTCTGATTTTCCATATGATAGATGATATTGATCACACTGTTTAAGAAGGACATATCATGGGAGATCAAAATAAAGGCGTTTTCGTAGTCCTGTAAAAATCGCTTTAACCACTGAATGTGCTCTTCATCTAAAAAGTTGGTGGGTTCATCCAGCAGCAGAATATCCGGTTTTTCCAATAGAAGTTTGGCCAACAGCACCTTGGTCCGTTGCCCTCCGCTGAGTTCATGCACATCCTTTTCCAATCCCACGTCCAAAAGGCCCAGACCCTTTGCCACCTCTTCCACTTTTCCGTCGATGATATAAAAATCATTATTGGTTAAGGTATCCTGAATATTTCCCATGCTTCCCATCAGGATTTCCAGTTCCTCCGGTGAGGCCGCCGCCATCTTTTCACAGATTTCATTCATTTCTGTTTCCATATCGAACAGGTATTGAAAAGCCCCTTGAAGTACGTCCCGGATGCTCTTCCCTTTTTCCAGTACCGTGTGCTGATCCAGATAGCCCACCCGAACTTTTTTCGCCCATAGGATTTCTCCTTCATCGGGCTGGAGTTTACCCGTAACCATGTTCATAAAACTGGATTTTCCTTCACCGTTGGCTCCGATCAGGCCAATATGCTCCCCTTTTAACAAGCGGAAGGATACCTCGTGAAAGATGGCCCGATCTCCAAAGCCATGACTTAAATTCTTTACCGTTAAGATACTCATTTTCTACTTCCTTTCTTTTAATCACTAGCATAGATTATAACGGAAATCCGAAGGAAAATAAAGGCTTCTTTCCATTATAGTCACACATATTCAAATATACTCAAAAAAATCCCTTTATAACCAACAACCTGCATAAGCGCTGTTTATTAACCAGGGAATTTTATTGTTTGTTAGATAGACTCTTTCATTTTTCGCTAGATTTCTCCATCTTCCACTTGCTTAATTAAGGCTTCCACCTTGCTTTTAATAAGGTCCCGGGTGGCTCTAAAGTCTTCTTTGGGACCGCCGGATGGATCGTCGAGGCCCCAGTCTTCGCTGTGATTACTGGGAACAAAAGGGCAGACCACATTGCAGCCCATGGTGATTAAAATATCCAGTTCCTCAGGTATGTCCGTAAGGAGTTTCGGGTATTGTCCGCTCATGTCAATGCCCGCTTCTTCCATAACCTCCACCGCCTTGGGTTTGACCTCGGGATATTCTTCCGTTCCTGCAGAATAAACTTCCAACACATGGGATCCCAGTTTTTTAGCCCATCCCTCCGCCATTTGTGAACGGCAGGAATTATGAACGCATACAAAAGCCACTTTTTTCTTCATTCTTATTTCCTCCTCATTTATCATGGTGTATGAGTAAAGTCGATTATACTTGAATTGTACGGGAATTCCAGGTATTTGTCAACGATGTTAAGAAAGCTTAACAATTGAGAATAACCAACCTCACAATATTTATAAAAGAGCTTATTTGCCCTTTGCTTTTTGCAGTTGCTAAAGGATTTAATATATGCTATGCTTATTTTGTTAAAATAAAAAAGCATACGAATCACTAGGAGCGCTGGGTAGGCCAGCTGAGAATAAGACCCGTTTACGTCTTTAATCCTTATTACCTGATCTGGATCATACCAGCGTAGGAAAGTGCGTCTAATAAATTAGACGAATACTATTGTGTATTCAAGCACAAACCCTACAATCGGGTTTGTGCTTTTTTTTATTCTTTACTACGCTGTTTGACCTCACGACCCCTGCTATGACTCTAAGTCCCATTCAAAATCAGAAAGGAAGATGTATAAATGAACACAAGAAAACTCACCACCGCGGCCCTACTCATCACCCTGGGCGTACTCAGTGCCCATTTAATCTCCATTCCCGTTGGCGTATCCCGGGTATTTCCCGTTCAACATGCCATCAACGTTTTAGCCGCGGTTTTATTCGGCCCCTATTACGCCGTCGTCGTAGCTTTTTTAACCTCCCTGCTGAGAAATATTCTAGGTACCGGATCATTGCTGGCTTTTCCCGGCAGTATGTTCGGGGCATTCCTTGCGGGCGTGTTGTTTATGGCCACGCAAAAATCCCCCTTTGCTCTTGTGGGTGAGATTTTCGGCACAGGCATCCTGGGAGCTTTGGTTGCTTACCCCATAGCCAAGTATCTGCTGGGATCAGAAGTTGCCGTATTTTTCTTTATCGGTCCCTTTGCCTTAAGTTCCATCGTCGGGGCCATCCTCGGCTACATGATCTATGGTTTGATGAAAAAGTCCGGCGTCATCCAATTTTATCATCAGCAAGGAGGAAAATAATCATGAAAAATCTATTAACCATAGCAGGGTCCGATAGTTGCGGAGGGGCAGGAATTCAGGCGGATATTAAAACCTTCTCCGCCCATAAAGTCTACGGCATGAGTGTCATTACCGCAGTCACCGCCCAAAGTACCCGGGGGGTATTTGCTGTGCAGGATATCGACCCGGAAATTATTAAAAAACAAATAGAAGCGGTATTTGATGACATTTCGGTAGACGGTATTAAAATCGGCATGGTCTCCCAGATTGAAACGATCAAAGTCATCGCCAAAACCCTTAAAAAATATCCTCATAATAATTTGGTTGTGGATCCGGTGATGATTTCGAAAAGTGGTTTTGATCTGCTGCAGCCCGAGGCCAAGGCTGCCCTCATTCAGTATCTTCTTCCCATGGCAACCATGGTCACCCCCAATCTTCCTGAGGCCGAAGAAATTTCCGGTATGGAGATTGAAAACCTGGAGGATATGAAAATCGCGGCAAAAATAATCCATTCCATGGGTCCCAAATACGTCCTGGTCAAAGGGGGGCATCTTAAAGGAGAGGCCGTGGATATCCTCTTTGACGGCAGGGACTTTACAAGCTTTAGCAGTCAGCGTATTGCAACGAAAAACACCCACGGCACCGGTTGTACCTTATCCTCTGCCATTGCCGCGAATCTCGGTAAGGGAAAAGACATTCACCAAGCGGTTGCAACCGCAAAAGCCTACATTACCACAGCCATTGAGCATTCCTTTTCCATCGGCAAGGGCCCCGGGCCGGTGCATCATTTTTATCATCTCTATCAGCAGGACGCTTAGTCACTCTACACTTTAGGAGGTGTTTTCATGTTTCTGTATGAAGAATTCGAAGAAATTTTAAAGATAATTAAGAGGAAGGCTCCATTAATTCACCATATCACCAATTATGTAACCGCCAATGACTCTGCCAACGCGGTCCTTGCCTTAGGTGGAAGTCCTGTGATGGCGGATGATGAAAAAGAAGTGGAAGAAATGGTTTCCCTGGCCGCAGCCCTGGTCCTAAACATTGGAACCCTGAATCAGCAAAAGCTGAAATCCTTCCTATTGGCGGGAAAAAAAGCAAATGCACTGGGGATCCCGGTAATCTTGGATCCCGTAGGTCTGGGTGCCACAAAATTTCGTCGGGATTTTATAGGGGAAATTTTAACAGAAGTCCGTCCAACTGTCATCCGTGGCAATATGTCCGAGATTGCAAATCTTTATGGAAATTCCGCCCGGACCAAAGGCGTGGACTCCTCATTATCTTCGGAAGACGGCGGCGATGACATTGCAAGTGCCCTCGCCCAAAAATATAATTGCACGGTTGCCATTACCGGGAAGGTGGATGTGATCTCCAATGGCGAGCTTACGTATCATATTGAGAGTGGCCATGAACATCTTTCAAAAATTACCGGCACCGGTTGTATGAGCTCTTCCATCATTGCACTGTGCTGCGCCTCAGGGAAGCCTCCGATTCTTGGTGCCCTTCTTGGGCTAAGCATTATGGGGATTTCCGGAGAAATGGCGAAAGATCGTATGAATCGAAAAGAAGAACAGGGGCTGGGAAGTTTTAAGGTCCGATTATTCAATGGCTTTAGTGAGTTTACTTTAAGGGATTACCAGGAAAGGGGGAAAATTAATGAAATCCAATATATGTAATAGCTTCGATAAGCAAAACATTTCTTACCGTCTTTATTTGGTTTCCGACCAAAAGGTATTAAGGGGCAGAGATTTTCTTAACAGCCTAGAAAAAGCCATATTAGGAGGTGTCACGGTCCTTCAGCTTCGGGATAAAGACAATTCTTCTAAAGCCTTTTACACCCTTGCCCTTCAGGTTAAAGAGCTGACGGAGAAATACAAAATTCCACTGATTATTAATGATCGGATCGATATTGCCCTGGCCGTAGATGCGGAAGGGGTACATCTGGGTCAAGAGGATCTGCCGATTACCCTAGCCCGGCGCCTTATGGGCCCGGATAAAATCATCGGGATTTCCACCGCAACCCTGGAAGAGGCCAAAAAAGCCGAGGCTGAGGGTGCGGATTATATTGGCGTCGGAGCACTATTCCCAACGGCAACCAAAAGCAATACTAGAAGTGTTTCCCTGGATCAACTAACCATCATTAAAGAGAATGTCTCAATTCCCGTGGTAGGGATTGGAGGAGTATCAGAAAAGAACATGGCCTCCATCATCTCTACAGGGGTTGACGGAGTGGCTGTGGTTTCCGCCATTCTTGGCAAGGAGGATGTCCGCCGGGCCGCAAAAAATTTAACCAAATTCTACTTAACATCAGGAGGCAATCATTCATGATCTCATCTACCAACGTCTATCTGCTACTGATATTTACCGTCGTTTCTTTTACCGCTGTGGGGGTTTTTTATAGTCGGGGAAAATTCGAAACCCTGGATGATTTTATCACCGCCCGGGGTACCGCCGGGACCAAGATTTTATCCACCACTTTTCTGGCCTCTTTTTTGGGAGTATTTATTCTCTTTACCCCCCCGGAAGCCGGTTCCATCGGCGGCATTACCACGGTTATCGGCTATGCCCTGGGTCTTGGAGGTCTCTACTTGGCCTTTATCATCCTAAGTCCCAGGATCCGAAGTTATCTTCCCCAGGGAAGTACCCTTAACGATTTTGCACGAAAAAGATACGGGAAGAAAATGTATGGATTAATCCTTTTATTATCGATCTTTTATATGTTTGTTCATCTGGTGGCGGAACTTACGGCGATTGCCCTTGTGGCTTACGAACTTGCGGGAATTCCACTGCTTTTCACCGCCATCATCATTGGTGTGGGTACCATGATTTATACGGCCTACGGAGGCCTTCGAGCCTCCATGTTTACGGATATGATCCAAATGGTTTTTGTGATTATATTATTACTCATTACCGGTATCGGGGTGGTTTATTACCTGGGAGGGATTGAAAACATTATAAGCCTCAGCACTACCAACGCTCCTGAGCTATTCAGTTTTAGAAACATCGGGGGGATTGAGTTTGGACTCACCCTTGGCATTGCCGTGTTTGTGGCAAATCTGTTTCATCAAGGCTATTGGCAGCGCATTTATTCCGGGAAAAATGATACAGCCATTAAAAAATCCCTGGTCGCCTGCATTTTTATTGCGGTTCCTATTATGATCGTAACCGGGCTATTGGGGATCATCTCCACGGGGCTGGGCTATTCCGATAACCCTTCCGTTGCCCTTTTTTCTTTGGTCTACGGAATCTTTCCAACGGGTCTTATTGTACTGGTGTTCATTCTTGCCCTGGTTCTGGTTATGAGCACCGTGGATACCCTGTTAAACGGTATGGTTGCCACTTTTAGCACCAATAGCCAGGGCATTTTAAAGAGTATGGAGAGCAAATCCCTGCTGCGCTTTGCAAGAATTTTGACCCTGGTCATCATCATTCCCGCTACCCTGATCGCCGCCCAGGGCTATAGCGTGCTGTATTTGTTTTTAGTGGCGGACCTGCTTTGTGCCGGAGTGGTTTTCCCATTATTTTATGGACTGTTCAATAAACATGTTACGGAGACAACCGCCCTTATAGCCTCTTTGTTGGGGATTGTTTCAGGGATTCCTTTTTTCATTGCCAATCAGCTCTTGATCAGCTTTACCCTTCCCATTATTATCTCCGGGATCATTACCATCTTCGGGGCTCTTTATAGCAAAAAAAACGGTGATCAGGATCGTTAACATTTTTAACCAAACTTCCTCTTCAGGAACTGCCCTCCGCTAAATCTCTGCTCCCTAATTTTCACTAAAAAAAGGCAGTATACCATCTCATCGATGGTATACTGCCTTTTTTCTCTTTGCTAATATAAAAATCATCGTAGTATAATACCAGAAATAGCTGAGTATTCTTCAGTCGTGGCGGATGTACTTATTTACGGGCTAGTGCTCTCAACCAATTTTTTTCTTCTTCAAGATCGATGGTAACGTCCTTAAAGCCCGCTTCTTTTAGCCAAGTTGTTAATTCCTCAGCAGAAGGAATCACCATATTGCCCAGGTCTTTATACTCCCTGTTCTTATCCTGATGTTTTTCATCGGGATAGGCTTCATTAATAATTAAAAATTGGCCATCTTCTTTTAAAATGCGATGAACCTCCTTAAAAGACTTTTGGATATCCGGCCAGAAATAAATGGTTTCCACCGCAGTGGCCGCATCAAAATTCCCATCCTCGAAAGGGGTTTTGCTTACCTCTCCACGGATAATAACAACTTTTCCCTCTTCAACCGCTAAGTGGTTCAGCTGATTTGCCCAATCTACACAGTCTTCGGAATAATCAAGACCAAAAACTTTTCCCTCAGGGGTGTGAATTGCCAAACGCTGCACGGTCTTGCCACCGCCGCAGCCCAAATCGATGACTTGGGAATCATCTTCTAAGGTCAACATTTGAAGTCCCCATCCGGTAACTTCATAATGGTTTTTATTCATATTCTCTACGATTTCTTTGCCTTTTTCTCCCTGGGGTTTACGGCATTGATCTAAGGTTTTCTTTACATCACTCATTTGTGTACCGTCCTTTCTATATAATACCCTTTCTATTGTATCACCCATGAAGAGGGATATCTACTAAAGAAATTTAAAATTCACATTAAAAATGGTCCGCAACATATTCATTTATTAATTTATACCCAAAACGATCTCAAAACCTGCCCCCATTTTGTGATTTTTTTTAAAAATGCAATCGAAAAACTTCCCTTTCATGTAGCAGATTTATTCAATCCTACTACATGAAGGGAAGCCGATTTCCTGTTTTAAGATTTAAGTTTTAATCTATTCCGCCATTTCCAAGGCGATTTTCATCATGTTGGTAAAAGCATTTTGTCGCTCTTCGGAAGTGGTGGCTTCCTTGGTAGCCAGGTTATCCGACACGGTCAGTAGGCAAGCTGCTTTTTTCCCCAGCACCTTGGCATTATGAAACAAAGCAAAAGCTTCCATTTCTACCCCTACACAGCCGTGCTTTTGATAAATTTCCTTGTATTCCTCAAAATCTTCCCGATAAAACACATCGGAAGAGTGAATTCTTTCGGTATGCATGGGAATATTTAAGTCTTCAGCATAGGTTGCAAGTCTTTCGTTTAACACTTCCGACCCTTCAATAACATCCTTTTCGTATCCGCCCTGAACTTTGGCGTAACTGGACTCACTCCATGCATCCTTGGCAAGAATGACATCATAAAGCTTTACCTTTTCCGTATAGCCTCCACAGGATCCGATTCGAACGATGTTTTCCACATCATAAAAATTGTAAAGTTCATAGGAATAAATTCCGATGCTTGGCATACCCATGCCGCTGGCCATCACCGAAATTCTTCGTCCTTTATAGGTTCCGGTATAACCCAGCATATTCCGTACTTCGTTGAACTGCACCACATCTTCTAAAAAGGTGTCGGCAATGAATTTTGCCCGTAGGGGGTCCCCGGGCATTAATACGGTTTTCGCAATTGCGCTTTGATCTTTCGCTTCAATATGGGGTGTTGGTATCATAAAAATCCTCCTTTAAATATATTTACTTTGTCATTATAACCTATATACCCTATTATTATAACCTTTATAGTTTTTTTTGGGATTCTTATCATGGACTTGTTTGTTATTCTCTTTTGAAATTATTCCGTGGGAATTTAAAATTCTAAAGTCCCCGGAAGTTTTCTAGACATGCCCCATGGCTTACGTTAAAATAAGATGAGTTTAATTATATTAAGGGGGCATTATTTATGAAAAAAAGAATAATCTTCGCACTTCTGACCGTATTCATGCTAAGCTTGATCCTTGGCTGTAGCAACGAAGATCAGGACCTGCCGGAAGAAGACTCCGGCAACAGTCATCAATCAGAGCAAGACTACACAAGCTATGAAGACGACTATATTACCTTTCAGCACCCGGTAGAATGGTTGGTCAGCGGCTCAGGTTCCGCAGATATGAATTTGGTCATCATTGAAGAGGGCGCCGCTTATGACTTTGTTCTTGAAGCCGAGAGAATCAACGATCTTGATTCAGAAGAGGCTTTTGCCACCCAGGTATCCGAGGAATTTTCTCAAGGTCTGGAAGCTGCGGAAAAGGAAGATTATATTACCCAAATTTCTTTTGAAGACATTGTAATCGACGGCTATGAAGGGAAAACCCTCCAGCTGGAACTGGAACTTTTACAAGGTACCGCAGAAGTTCTCTATGGTGTCTTATCCGAAGATTTAGCCCATTATGATGAGATTCAGAACTATCTTTCCGATTATGATGATCCGAAATCTTTTACCGAAGCAATTACTAATAACAACGAATTTCAAGAGGGACTTCAAGAGCTTATTACAACCCTGGAAAGTGCAAAGGCTGAACCCGAGCAATCCCTAAGCATGGCACGGGCCTACACAGAACACATCCAAGTCTATCTTACGGAAGATACCGCCATTCAACAACGGCAAAAAATCAGCATCGTAGCCAAAGAGAATCTTGTACTCCGGGTCTATTTCTTTAGTGATCCCGAGCAATATGAAGAGATGATGGATGATGTCCGTACGCTTATGGATACCATTGAGTTTGTCGACTAAAGAAGATCCATAATCCACCGGGCACCCTTTAGTGGTCCCTTTTCCCGACTCTTTGTTTGCCAGTACTTAAGGCTATTTTTGACTTCATCTGAGCCAAGCTTTTCAATGGCTCGATGAAGTTTTTCTTTTGTTAGATGATTGGGATTTAGCACTTCTCCAATTTTATTTTTCTCCACATCATAGGCAATGGCAAATTGATCACTGGAAAAAGGCAGAACAATCATGGATTTTCCGTAATAAAGGGTTTCGGTAAAACTGTTGGCTCCTCCATGATGTACAACGACATCCATATAAGGCAGCAAGGCTTTTTGTGGCAAAAAGGAGGCCTTTGTGATCTGGTCCGAAGAAAACTCCAGTAAAAAAGCTTCATTGCTTCCCGTGGCAACGTAGATATGCCAGGCATCTTTGTGATCTAAAAACCCTTGAATGAGGGTCTCGATCACATCCTTTCGCTCCGATAAAAAGGTGCCGAAGGAGATTAAGACCTTGCGTCTTTTTTCTTTCATTACTTGAGATTTAAGGGCTTCTTCCAGTTCTTCCGGTTCAAAACAATAATATCCATAATAGGAAGCCCTGCCTTTGGAAAGGACTTTGGAAGATCGATTGGAAAACTCCGGATAATTAAAAAATACTCCCCTGGGAGAGGTTAGGGAA
>SLKF01000018.1 GCA_007134725.1 Clostridiales bacterium
AGCGTCCGGAAGTGGCTTTAGAAAATTGTATCCGCTGTTACTGCTGTCAGGAACTTTGTCCGGAGAGAGCCGTCACAATTCACCGGCCCTGGCTGCTAAGAACCATGAGTAAATTTTAGGATTCCCCTTCAACTCTCATAACTATCGTTTCGAGTTTTCTCGATTATATAATTAAAAGCCCGTCTGAGGACTTATTAAAATGAGTCTTTTAGACGGTTTTTTTACCAAACTTCCTCTCTCTAGAACACCCTTTACAGGACTGTAAAAACAGCAATGTAAATATTGCTTTACCGCATGTTATACAAAGCATTTGATGATATTGCATAATTGTTAGAATAGTGCTACTATTAAGATGATTAAAGTGATGGGAGTTGAATCGAAGATGGATAAAAAATTACGCTATGGAATTTTCGGAGGAATTCTAGGCTTCTTTCTTGGACTGATTGGAGGTGCTTACCTCGGTATGGTTGTTGGAGGAACCTTCTTTGGTTGGCTGGAATTTTCAAACTACCCCACCTTAACGG
This sequence comes from Clostridiales bacterium, assembly GCA_007134725.1. GTDB lineage: Bacteria > Bacillota > Clostridia > Peptostreptococcales > T1SED10-28 > Isachenkonia. Next base: position 525 of record SLKF01000018.1, read on the forward strand.
GATACGAGTTGGGTACCTATATCGGGGCAGCACTTGGCATATTGATTGCAACACCTGTTGGGGTTTTGTTTGCTCTTCGAATCATGAAAAAACCGGAAAAAAATTTGTAAAGTAAAAAATATTGCCTTAAGCTAAAAAAGGAGAGGGTACGAATGACGGTTCAGTTTCGAAACCTGGTGTTTGAAGGTGGCGGAGTAAAAGGTATTGCCTATGTAGGTGCTATGCAGGTACTAGATCAACGGGGACTCCTAGACCATATTGACCGAGTCGGGGGCGCCAGTGCCGGTGCTATTAATGCGTTAATTTATGCTCTGGGTTATGATATTCCAACACAACGGGAAATACTGAATTCAACGGATTTTAAAGCTTTTATGGATAACTCCTTTGGTTATATTCGAGATTTCAAACGGCTGTGGTTTGAGTTTGGATGGAACAAAGGAGATTTTTTCAATGAATGGGTAGGAAAATTGGTAAAGGAGCGACTGGGAAATGCTCAGGCCACCTTTCAAGATTTAAAAGATGCGGGGCGTCCGGATTTATATGTAATCGGTACCAATTTATCCACCGGTTACTCCGAAGTCTTTTCTGTTGAGCGGGTGCCGGATATGCCTTTGGTAACAGCGCTTCGTATCAGCATGTCCATCCCCTTATTCTTTCGTGCCAAACGTTACGGCAAACGGGAAGACGTATATGTGGATGGGGGCGTGATGATGAACTATCCCGTAAAGATTTTTGATCGACTAAAATATATCGATATGAAATCCGAGGAAGAAGCGGCCCGATCTGTGGAGTATTACAACAAGGAAAACGCCCGCTTTCTTTTGGAACGCCCGGGAAGCAGTCCCTACGTATACAATCGTCAGACCCTGGGGATGCGACTGGACACCCAGGAAGAGATCGGATTATTCCGCTATAATGAAACCCAACAAGGGAATAAAATTAACACCTTTCCGAATTATGCCCGGGCACTGATTGGAGCATTAATGCAGGTTCAGGAAAACAAGCATCTCCATAGTGATGATTGGCAAAGAACCTTATACATTAATACCCTGGATGTGAAAACCACGGATTTTGATTTGACCGATGAGAAAAAACAGGCACTTATTTTACAGGGGATCGAAGGTGCTGAGAGCTATTTTAAGTGGTTCGAAGATCCTAAAGAGGATCCTGCTAATCGAATTATTTAAAGAATTACGGCAATTGCCTGAAAGGGTTGTGGTGAGGATTTCTTGAAGAAAAAAATCGCCTAAGGATTTTATTCAAATCCTTAGGCGATTTCAATGTTTTTGATTGAAAAACTATTTGACCAGGTGTCCTACAACACTTGATACTCTTCAGCAATTCTTTTGTAAATTTCAATCCCATAGAGCAACATTTCTTCATCGAAATTAAACTGAGAGGAATGTAAGGGATAAATAAAACCTTTCTCCTCATTTTTAATCCCAAGCATGAGGAATAAACCAGGTATTTTCGTCTGATAAAATGAAAAATCCTCGGTGATAGTCATGGCCTCCATTTTGATGAATTCCTCAGGACCCATTATGCTGACAAAACGCTCATACAATTCAGCATCGTTGACAACCGGCGGACAAAAGTCAATAAAATCGGTTTCAATCTTCACCTCATACATAGCTTCAAGGCCCCGATTAATTTGCAGTATTCTTTTCTTTACGAACTCGTATACCTCCAAATCAAAAGTTCTAAGGGTGCCTTCCAGTTTTACATTTTCTGCAATCAAGTTTCGTACGGTACCTCCATTGATTTTGCCGATGGTTAAGACCCCAGCATCTAGGGGGTCCACATTTCGACTGATTATACTTTGGTAGCTATTTACAAGTTGGGAGGCAACATAGATGGCGTCCACTCCATTTTGCGGCTGAGCACCATGACAACCCTTGCCTTGGATGGATATATTAAATTCGATAGTCTGTGCCATGAAAGGGCCGGGCTTAGTACCCACTTTCCCTTCCGGAATTTCCGGTTGCAAGTGAAATCCGAAAATCGATTCAATATCATATTTTCTAAAAGTTTCGTCCTTTAAAACCACATCGGCACCACCGGCATTCTCTTCTCCCGGTTGAAACAGCAGCACAATGCTTCTGGTTATTTCCGGCACCTCTGCCAAATACGCTGCAAAACCCAATAGCATGGTCATATGCCCATCATGGCCGCAGGCATGCATAAAACCATTGGTGGAAGCGAAATCAAGGCCGGTCTTTTCTTCTCCTTCTAAAGCATCCATATCTGCTCTAAAGCAAATGGGTCGTTCATCACTTGTGCCTTTTCTAAAAGCCAAAACTCCTGTCTTTGCAACCTTTTCTACTTGATAGCCTAAATCCGTCAGTTTGTTTTCAATATACTCCGAGGTATTAAATTCCTTAAAAGCAGGCTCCGGCATTTGATGAAGATCCCGTCTTGTTTTAACTAGATCCTCTTTCAGGTCTTTTATTTTCATTTGATCCCCTCCAGGTAAAGCTTCTATACCTTAAATTTCCACCTCTGCACCGAGGCCCTTCTTTTCTGCTAAATCCAGTGCATATTTCGCGGTAATCAAATCCTGTATTGCCAGTCCGCTGGTATCAAAGATCGTCACATCTTCATCGGTTAGTCTTCCACTGATTTTCCCTTCAATCAAATTCCCAATTTCTCCAATGATGTCTTCCCTTCGAATCACTTCTTTTTTTATGGCAGTTTCAGTTTCTCCCACACGAATCGATTGATTGATATCGTCCACAAAAACCCTGGCGATTCCAAAAATTTCTTCATCGATTTCCTGTTTCCCTTCCATGTCGGAACCGATACAATTGATATGGACTCCCTTTTTAATCCACTCCTTTTGTATCATCGGTTTCTTTGAAGGCGTAGCCGTGATAATGACGTCCGCCTTATTCGTTGCTTTTTCAATATTGTCCACCGCTTGAAATTCCACATCATATCTTTTTTTGATCTCTTGATAGGCTTCCCTGTTTTCATCAAATTTAGCTAAAAAATCATTGTTCAGGGTATCCTTAACAGTCTCAACAAATTTTTCTGCCTTTTCAGGGGATCGGGGGTTATAGACGGAAACGGTTTTAATCTCACTTAGCACCGATAACGTGGCGGCTAATTGATATATTGCCTGATTTCCCGTCCCGATCATCAGTAAGTTTTTCGAGTTCTTTCTCGCAAGATATTTAATGCCTATGGCACCGGCGGCTCCGGTTCGGATAGACGTAATATAAGAGGCGTCCAACAATCCCAAAGGTCTACCGGTATCCCCTTCAAAAAGCATCATGGATCCAAGTAAGGCCGGCAATCCTTTTTCAGGATTCTCGCCGAACCAGGAAACCTGCTTAAATCCGTAAAGATTTGCTCCTTTTAAATGACCGGCTTTAATATCCATATCCGCTTTACCGGAATCAAATTCATGAAAGATCATGGGAAAAACATCGGCTTCATTTCTTGCCTTGGATACATAGGCTTCTTCCACCCCTTGGATTACACTTCTTATGTCTAGAATACTTTCAATATCTTCCCTTCGCAAAACCTTTATTTTAAACATGACTTCAGCTCCTTATAATTATAATGTTTGAATCATCAGTTCTAGTGCAAATTGCAACTACCTTTACATAAACGCATGTAAAACATACTTATCTTAAGTTGCTCGAGCAGTTAATTTATATATACTCTTTCTAGGGATTTTCTAACATAGGATTAATTTCACTTTTCTGAAAAAAACATTTGCTTTTTTTCACCAGTTGTTGTATTATAGAAAAATCAAATTAAAAACAACTGAATATTTTGAAGCTACATCTTATCAAGAGCGGTGGAGGGACTGGCCCTACGAAACCCGGCAACCAGGAAGAAATTCCAAGGTGCTAATTCCAGCAGACGATATGTCTGGAAGATAAGTGTTGTGTTGTAGATGAATCCTATAGCCGCACTTATTTGAGTGTGGTTTTTTTATTTCCCCCACTCATCTTGTTATACCAAAATACACTATGGAAAGAGGGAATGTATCATGAAAAACAATGAAAAGCATCATGCACAGGAAACCCTATGCGTACAGGCAGGCTACCAACCAAAAAACGGCGAGGCAAGAATTATGCCCATCGTCCAGTCCACCACCTACAAGTACGACAAAGCCGAGGAAGTGGCAAAGCTCTTTGATCTGGAAGCCGAAGGCCATATGTATTCACGAATCAGCAACCCCACCGTGGCAGCACTGGAGGAAAAAATGGCAACATTAGAAGGCGGTGTCGGAGCTCTTGGAACCTCATCGGGACAGTCCGCCACTCTTCTATCCGTCCTTACCATCTGCAATGCGGGAGAACATGTGCTGGCCCTATCCAATCTTTACGGGGGCACCTTTACTCTTTTTTCCTCTACCTTGAAAAAGATGGGTATCGACGTGACCTTTGTCAATCATCGGGCTACTCCCAAAGAAATTGCATCCCATATTCAAGAGAACACCAAATTGATTTTTGGTGAGACCATCGGAAATCCCGGGGTGGATGTTTTAGATATTGAATTGATAGCGAAAGTTGCCCACGATCACGGAATTCCTTTAGTGGTGGATAACACTTTTGCCACCCCTTATCTTTGTCGACCCATAGAATTCGGAGCCGACATTGTAACCCATTCCACCACCAAATATCTGGATGGACACGCCACTAGTGTTGGAGGAATGATTGTAGACAGCGGCAAATTTGATTGGGAGAAAAGCGGTAAATTTCCCCACCTAACTGAGCCGGACCCAAGCTATCACGGCCTTAGCTATACAAAACAGTTTCAAGAAAAGGCCTACATTACCAAGGCTCGTGTGGCCTTCCTCAGGGATATGGGAAACACCATGAGTCCCTTCAATGCCTTCCTTACGAATCTGGGAGTGGAGACCTTGGCCCTTCGGATGGAGCGGCACAGTGAAAATGCATTGAAAATTGCTGGATTTTTAGGAAATCATCCCAAGGTCAGTTGGGTTAAGTACCCTCTATTGGATAACGGGGACCATTTTGATCTTGCAAAAAAATATCTTCCCAAGGGAGGCAGCGGAATCATCTCCTTCGGAGTCCAAGGTGATGGGGAACAGGGTAAGACCTTTATTAATTCTCTCAACTTAGCAAGCCTTGTGGTTCATGTGGGGGATCTTCGAACCCACGTCCTCCACCCTGCCAGCATGACCCATCGTCAACTCTCCTTGGAAGATCAGATCAAGGCGGGAATCAAGCCGGAAATGGTTCGCCTCTCCGTAGGGATTGAGCATGTGGATGACATTATCGGGGATATTGATCAGGCACTGGATGCTTTAGATGGCAACGTGACAAACTCTGCTACAGCAGAATCCAACCCAACCCTTCAAGAGAGTTCAAACTCCATCTCAGCGGAAACGAGGTGACCCCTATGCCGGTAATTATTCCTAAGGAGCTACCTGCTAAAGATACTCTGAGCCGAGAGCACATCTTCGTGATGGATAGGGGCAGGGCCAAAACCCAGGATATTCGCCCCTTGAAAGTGGCCATTGTCAATTTGATGCCCACAAAGATCGAAACCGAAACCCAACTTCTTCGTATGCTTTCCAATACCCCCCTACAGGTGGAAGTGGATTTGGTGAAAACCGCCTCCTATGAAAGTCAAAATACGGGAAAAGAGCATCTGAAGAAGTTTTATACCACTTTTGATTCTATTAAAGATAATTTCTACGATGCCATGATTGTTACCGGCGCTCCCGTGGAACGGATGGATTTTTCTGAAGTTGATTACTGGGAGGAATTAACGGAGATTCTGGATTTCGCTGAAAAACAGGTGTACTCCACCATGTTTATCTGCTGGGCAGCCCAGGCGGCCCTTTATCATTACTTTAACATTCCGAAATATCCCTTAAGAAAGAAACTCACCGGGGTCTTTGAAAATGAAGTGACCGGTGAAACGGTTCTCACAAGAGGGTTCGATCACAGCTTTTATGCTCCCCACTCCCGCTATACCTATTGCCGGGAGCAGGATTTAGAAGGAATTTGGGACCTGAACATCCTGGCAAAATCCAATGAAGCCGGGGTTCACTTGGCCGCAACAAAGGATCACCGAAAGATTTTCGTCTTCGGCCACAGCGAATACGATGCCGATACCCTGGATAAGGAGTATCAACGGGACCGACTAAAAGAAACCTTGCCTCCCCTCCCGGAAAACTATTACCGAGGGAACGATCCCCATAAGGGAATTCGGGTACAGTGGAAAGCCCATGGCAATCTGCTCTTTAGTAATTGGCTCAACTACTGCGTATACCAGGAGACCCCTTTTGATATCAGGAAAATTGGAGAACCTAAAAAATAATCCAAAATAAGTTTGACAATTCAGAAAGATCTGTGTATAATCTATAACAATTAACTATAGGAAGTTAACAAATAAATATGAGTAACTACTGAAAGATCAAAAAGGAAGCACTTTGAAGGGAGAAATAACAATGATCAATGTAAACACGACCACCACTATGACGACCTCGATGCCTACCATGGATACCATGTGCACCACGGTAACCATGACCGGAAACTTCAAACAACCTAAATGATCTTGATTGCAAAGAAACCGGGTTTCTTATGGGCGATCAGGGATCGCTCATAGTGGAATCTTTTATATCGAATAATTTAATGAGGCTGTATCGATTGGGAAACGGAAATTACAAGGAATTCTTGTACCCTTCTCTTATTGGGAATTTCATTGATACATCTTACCTTAAATGATTTTAGAAGATGCTGTGAGTCACACAGCATCTTTTTTTATTTTCAATTATTCACTATAGGTTTAATTTACATTACAGGTTTTCATCTAAATTATCTATCTTAATCTAAATTATCTATCTTAATCTCCATTATGTAGCCTCAACTATACTATCAACGGCCTTTTGCTTTCTGTTAAGGCTTTGCACGGTTTATAATTCTTATCTTAGAAAAATTGAAAAGGAAGTGATCCCATGTTCAGTCCTGTGGTTTCAAAATTTGGCGGAAGTTCTCTATCCCAGGGAGGCCAATTTCATAAAGTAAAATCCATCATCTCCTCCGGGAAAAAGCGAAACTGTATCGTGGTTTCCGCACCGGGAAAGCGTTTTAATGGGGATCTTAAGGTTACGGATCTTCTTAGCGAAATCCATCGGTTGAAAGAATCCGGTGAAAGTTACGAAAGACTGCTCTTACAAATCCAAAATCGCTATCAGGAAATTTTTTGCCACCTCAATATCTCAAAAGATATGGGCAGAGAGATCCACAAGGTTTGCAAGGAAATCAACAACTCTTTAGACCGGGATTTTATTCTCAGCAGAGGGGAGTATTTAAACGCATTGATTATGGCAAAATCCTTGGGATATATTCTGGTTGATGCAAAAGATATCATTTTCTTTAAAGAAAATGGCGTGCTTGATGAGAAAAGAACGGATCAGGCCATTCACAATCGCCTTTCAAAGGAAGAAAAAGTGATTGTTCCAGGTTTTTACGGATCCAATTCCCGTGGAGCTGTCAAAACCTTTGCCCGGGGTGGCTCGGATATTACTGGAGCTCTGATTGCTAAAGGTATTGGTGCCGCTCTTTATGAAAATTGGACCGATGTATCCGGTGTTATGACCGCTGATCCGAGTATTGAGCGGTCGGCAAAGACCATCCCCTATCTATCCTATAAAGAACTTATGAGAATTACCCAAGAGGGCGCCCAGGTTTATCATCCCGATGCCATCCCTCCGGTTGAAAGTAGGAATATTGCACTGCATATCAAAAATACCAACAGCCCGAAAGAATCGGGAACCATTATAAAAGGAGATGATCAACATGGAAAAGATTAAAATTGCACTACTAGGACTGGGAACTGTGGGTAGCGGTGTGAGAGAAATACTAAATGAAAAGCAGGAACAACTTAGCCAAAAGATTTATCAGAAAAACGGACAGAAAGTCACCATCGAGATCGCAAAAATTTTGATTCGACGTCCTGAAAATTACTTGGAAGCGGACCCCTCTCTCCTTACTACAAATTATCAGGAAATCCTGGATGATGACAGCATCAAAGTAGTTGTGGAGGCCATGGGTGGAGAACATCCTGCCACAGAGTATATGATAAGCGCCATGGAGAAGAAGAAACAGGTGGTCAGTGCCAATAAGCTTGCTATTGCTAAGTCCCACGGCTCACTAGAAGAAGTCGCTCGTAAAAATCAAGTGCACTTTTCCTACGAAGCCGCTGTGGCGGGTACCGTCCCCATTCTCCGAACAATCAATGATTCCCTGGTGGCCAATGAAATTACCAAGGTGTCGGGAATAATTAACGGAACCACCAACTACATCTTAAGCAAAATGACCAATGAACAAAGTAGTTACAAAGACGCCCTTAAAAAAGCCCAGGAGCTGGGCTTTGCAGAAGCGGATCCCGCCTCGGATGTAAACGGTGACGATGCGAAGTATAAAATCGCCATTCTTTCCCGCCTGGCCTTTGGAAAATGGCCGGATCTGGACTCCATCGATTGCCAGGGAATCACTGCAGTAACCCCGAAGCAGATTAAGGATGCAAAGACAAAGGGCAAGGTTATTAAGTTCCTTGCCCAGTCGGAAAAAGTGAATGGTAACATCATCGCCTCCGTATCACTACAGGAAATTGACCGTCAGCATCCCTTAGCCCATGTGGAAGGCGCTATGAACGCCGTCTACCTACACTGTGACAATGCCGGCGAGCTACTTTTCCAGGGAGCCGGTGCCGGTTCAAGACCCACGGCCAGTGCTGTAATCAGCGATGTTTTTGAGATTATAGAAAGATACCGCTAAAAATCTTATAAAAATTCATTTTACAGAAAAATATTTGTTTTAAAAAAAACGATTGAGGGTATTTATTCGTTAACATAAGGTAATATAAGTAAATATTAGATAATATTTCTGAAATCTATTGAGTATGGTCTAGAATGATTGACAATATAAGGTTTAGTGGTTTAGGGAGGATGAATAATAAGAGTTGGAGGTGAATTGGCAGTTTTGATAACTAAAATCAAAAAAGATTAAATGATAGGGAAGCTATGAAATCAAGTCTGTATCTGGACACTTGGACTTGATGGAGCTACTAGTGTAACCGGCCCTCTTACTTATGGAAAAAACAAGTGAGAGGATGGGTGTATAATGAAAAAAGGTATGGTATTGGTTTTAGTGTTAGCGATGGTGTTGAGCATGACAGCAGTGGGGTTTGCCAACTTCGGTGTTGAGGTTACAATCGAACCTTCATCTACTGCGACTGATAAAATCTCCGTTGAGCAAGGCGAGACATTAATTCTTACTGCAACATCTGATCTTGGCAATGGAACCTATAGTTTTATTGAGGATTTATGGACAGGAGCAGAAAGACAAACAGGTCCTTCAGCTGGTGACTCATCTACAAATTTCTTTGTTTCAACCGCTAAATTCTCATCAATAGGAATGGAAGTAGGTAGTGAACACACCGTAACTTATCGGATTAAAGTTAATCGGCCTGGTGGTGGACAATCCGGTACGGACTATGATGACTCTGACGAAGCATATATTGAAATCATCCAACAGGAAATGACCATCGTCGTCGAACCCATGGCAGCACCTTCCATCGCCGCAAAGATATTGGAAGCGAATGGTATCCAATCACGATATGGTCAGGGTCGAAACGGAGGAAATTTTATTGCTGATGTTGCTCGAACAATGGGACCTCAGGCTGTATTTATGGATACCGCGAAAGCAGTTTGGTGTGACGATGCAGAAGTTTACGTTGCTAATCCTTATTATTGGAATGCAGTACTGAATTTTCTTAATCAACACACCTGGATGAATGAAGTCTTAGAAGGCGATTTTGATTGGTATGTTAATTCACTAAAATAACTCAGTTTTTTCCTCCCTCCAACTAAACCCCAAAAAGGCTCTTCCTGCTAATTAAGCGGAATAGCCTTTTTGTTTTCTTGTCTACTCTATTTTAAATTTATATCACTGAAGCAACTCTTCAATAAGTACATCCATGTTAAGAGCTTCTAATTTTTCCATTTCTTCTCTACGGCCGGTTTTTCTTAGCTCATCAATCTCTTCCCGGATCTCTTGACCTTCTTCGTACATTGTGGTCTCCGATAATTTTTCATGCAATTCTTCGTACTTGGATTCCCATTCTTCCATATGATTCTCCCGGGTATTTTTATAGGACCCTTGGATTACCCAAACCCGTTCTTCTTTCTGTATCAGTATAGCAGGGTAGCTCTTCGTCATATAAAAACTTTCTACGTTCCAAGCTTCTTTTAAGTCTGCTTTTTCCACCCAGCTTTCTCCCAAATAGGTGATTATACCACCAAGTTGGAAATCTAGATATCCTTCTGTAATAATTTCTGCAATTCCGGTATTACGGGTCTCATAGGTTTTAATAGTGATTCCCCATTCTGCGTTATCAACTTCCCAAGTCTCCTGCTGCGTATAATACTTGGGGATTGCAAAACTTTGTCCAATCATGGGGAAAGTTCTTCTTTTCAGTGTCACTTCCTCTGTTGAAAACAACAAATTTCCAATTGAATAGGCTTCAAGCCCTTCAGGGATTTCTTCGATGATATTTTGGTCCCTATCCCTTTCATTGATCCTCTGTTCTATTTGTTGATTACGAAAATAATTGACCCCTCCCAGGATCATAAACATGATCAAAAATCCCACTATGACGAAGATGATACCATCATCTTTCTTTCGTCCCTTTAAACGAATCAAGTATCTTAAAATGGTGCCTACGGTAATACCCAACAGAGGAGGAAACATTACCGATAGTATATTTGCATGGGGATTGTACAAGCTATCCAGCACAATGCCGATAATCAGAACTCCGCAAATAACCGTCGCTGTAGCACCAATCATCAGTTGCCGTCTTCGTCCCGTAAAAAAAGACTCCACTTCCTTATCCGGTATACCATGGTTCTTTATTTTTCGGATCCAAAGCCCACTATGAATAACACTAAGTAACGCAGGGATCAACATCAAGGGATAGACAAAATAAATCATATTTCCCACATATTCATCCATATGGACAGGAGCTCGAAATCGACTGAAAATAACTAAGCCTAAGGTAATAACTAGAACCATAACCTTAACACCAAAATCTTTTTTCCATAATTTATTTCGTATCAGGTTTTCTTCCAATTCTTCATCGGTCTGAATCGGTGTTAACTCCTCTTCTCCCGGGGCATAGAATATTTGTAGCTCCTTAATGGATGTAACAAAATTCCAGCCATTCTTTTCACAGAGTTCCCGATACTCCTTTGCTTCTTCAGTTTCTTCCGGGGTAATGATTCCACTTCCTTCAAAAACGTCTATGGTAAACTGAAGATTTTGGGGTGTGGCCTCATAAAAAGTTGCCCAAACTTCCCCGATCTTTTCCAACATCCAACCTTCCTTTGCCATTTTTTCAAAATAGGCTTCCATTCCTTTATAATCAAGCAAGGAATATCCCCAGTACACCCGTTTTTTCCGTTTTTTATCTCCTTTATTGTTCCCAAACATTTATTGTCCCCCTCTCAGAATATCCTGGCCATCCTTTACAAGTCGATTCAGCCGTTGAAATTCTTCTTCCACAAGTGCTTTTCCCTTTTTGGTAATCACATAGTTCTTTTTTCGATCTTCCTCGGATAATGCTTCGATGATCCCTTCCTTTTCAAATCGTGAAAGGAGGGTGTAAAGGGTTCCGGCACCAATTTTTACATGGCCGTCGGTCATCTCTTCCACGGTTTGCATTATTCCATAGCCATGATTCGGTGTTTTCAGAATCAGCAAAATATAATACATGGGTTCTGTTAAGTTTTTCAACTGCTTTCTCGGCATCATTATCCCTCTTTTCTTTTGTTTCCATATAAAATTTATATATTCCTAGTGCCATCGGCGATACTTTATACTATATGTTTAAACAATATACTATATCCAATAACAATGTATCTAATAACGATATATCTATTAACAATATAATACCACCTATTTTTGCAATTGTCAAAATATTTATTTGTAATTGAATATCCATTTAAAGTGACACACGGTCGTTCTTTCCTGAGCAAAATGGGTAGATATACGAAAAGAGCTTTTTTGATGATTTATAATTTATTTCAATTGAAGGATCGTAATTTGAAGGAGGCAGTACCATAAAACGGGGAAGATTCTTACTGATTATTTTGCTTTTGCTGGGTGTTTAGATTCTGCAGTTAAACCGAGATCCCACCGAAGAGGAAATCATCAGTGACGTTCTCACGACCGAGGCTGTAGAGTATCAGTACGAGGTATTGGCTACGGATTTAGAAGTTCCATGGGAAATTGCAGTCTTGCCCGAAGGCGGTATAATCGTTATGGTCTTGGGAGCCCGGATGATGAGGACGATCTTCTGATTCGATTAACACCCTTGTAAACGACAAGAGCCCCGGTTATCCCGGGGTTCTTTTTTTATGCTGTATTCCCTTATTCATGATGTTCCAGAATTGAAATTTTTTAATCCACCCAGTTCCAGTGGGTAATCTCTCCAATCTGTACCCCTCGAATTTCTTCTATTTCCTGTAGCCGTAACAACTCTTTGCTGGGCCCGGTTACAACGGCTCCATAGACGATAAATCCTTCATCCTCCAAAAATTCGATTCGTTCTTCAATGTTTCCGGAACTAAACATTGCTTCTGTCAGTTTCGAATCATCCTGATATATCCGTTTCATATTCTCCAACATCAATACCTGTGCTTCTTCTACGCTCCCGGCACTCATGTAAAAAAAAGACCCAATCCAATAATCTTCGTCGATCTCTCTTCCATGGGTCAGCCCCCAAGGCTCAAAAGCAATGGATTCACCGAAACCGTTTCCATAGTCGAACCCGGAAACACTGTAAGGATCAAAGTTTTTCATCTCACCCATATACAGGGGCATCCAGTTTACCTTAATGTCGTAGCCCTCCAGTAATTCAAATAGTTCTTCCGGAGAAAAATACTCTTCTGTGGAAAAAGCCATTTCCGCCACAGTTCCTTCATGAATCTTGTCGAGCGTTTCCCATGATGCCGTACTGTCACCGGCACTTAGCGGTTCTCCACTTTCCGGATGTGTAGGAACATAAAACCTGAAATCCGATTGTTCCTGGGGATTATGAAAATCCAACCGCTTTTTCAAAAAGGAAGTCATGACGGGCTTTTCCACCTCAAATTCTCCAACGATAATCCTTTCTTTCCCGACCTCCCGCTGTACAGGAATTGAAGTGCTTTGGGTAAGATTAGGAGAAATGCGAGCTGAAAGGGGAGTGTACGAACTTGAAACATCGGGGTATACCCAGTCAATATATAACTGTGCATAGGTTGTAAGTTTTTCTCCTTTGGAAGTTTTGTCATAAGTAATCGAAAGTGCGGTAACATAGATTATGTAGAATGTTAAAAGCATCAGTCCCACAGCAATAATTCGAAACGTTAGCGTATATCGGTATTTTCTAAGAATTTTCTTTTCTTTATCTTCGGACCATTTTTCTGTCATTTTATTCTACCCCTTTCCGATGGTTTTTATTTGCCAGTTGATGCAGCCGCTGACGTGCCCGATGAAGCGTAACCTTCACTTGATTTTCATTCATCTCAAGAGCTTCCGACAACTCCTTATAAGACAGTCCTTCATCCTCCCGTAAATAGAGAATGGTTCGGTAGGTTTCCGGTAACTGTTTATTCAGGTTAAGAAGATCCTTTTCACTTTCTTTAGAAATTACGTAGTCCTCCGGCTGTTCAAAAGGACTCAGCATCTCCTCCCCTTTATGTAGCACTTCAATAAATGGTACCCATTCCCATCGTTTTCGCTTACGCCACTGGTCAAGATAGGTATGTCTTGCAACTTTGAATAGCCAACTTTTCACTTCCTGATCGTGATAAAATGCTAGGGATAAGGTCGCTTTATAAAAGGTCTCCTGTACCAGATCTTCTGCAACCGTAGGGGACCCGGTCAGCTTTAATAAATAAAGATAGAGCATTTTAGCATGCCGCCGATAGACATCATGAAGTTTTTCTTTTCGCTCATTGTCCAACCCGTCCCCCCCCTTCCTGCTCTTATAACGAACAAATCCCTAAAATGTTACACATGAATTTTAAAATATTGCAAGTTTTTATTAATACTTGCTCACATCAACCCACTCCTGAAATATGCAGTGCTCTTCTAATTCTTCTATGGAAAGTTCGATCAGACTGTTTTCACTGCCTGCTGCGGGATAGATGACTTCATTTTGTTTCAGAGAAATATCGAGATACACTTTCACCTCAGACTTAAGTACAAAGGGACATACGCCCCCCACATCATGGCCGATCATATCTTCCACCAATTTTCCCGGGATCATTTTCGGCCGGGTGCCAAAACGACTTTTGAATTTTTTATTATCCATTTTTACATTTCCTGCGGCAACTACTAAAACCGGTGACTTTTCCACCATAAAAGACAAGGTTTTTGCAATCTGTTTCGCCTCACAGCCTAGAGCCTCTGCCGCCATCTCCACCGTCGCACTGGAGGTTTTCAGTACCTTAATCCGATCCACTAACCCTTTTTCTATAAAGTAGTTTTTCACATTTTCGTAAGCCAACTTTCTTCCTCCTTCACTTATCATCTTCAATATTTAATTGCTTAATTAATCAATTCTGCATCGTAACCGGGAAATCCTTTATTTCCTAACAGATTTGCCTTATATTATTATGCATTTTTGATTACCATAATCAATGTGTACAGTATCCGAGTAGCTTTCTATATAGAGGGTATCTGTACAGTGAGTGTATTTTTTAATGGAGGATTATTAAAAGGGGGATTATAATGAAAATGAACTATGAAGTAAAAACTGACAAAAGCTTTGAAATAGCGGTAGAGGATTTGAAGAAAAATCTAAGTAATAATGGCTTCGGGGTGTTATGGGAGCTAAACTTCAAAGATAAGCTTAAAGAAAAAAAGTTGGATTTTGATAAAAACTTCAAAGTATTAGAAGTTTGCGATCCTAAGCAAGCGAAAGATATCCTCGAGAAAAATATCGAAGCCGGATACTTCTTGCCTTGTAAGATGGTAGTTTATGAAAATAATGACTCAGTATTCATGGGTATGACTAAGCCAACCAGCTTAATTGAAATGCTGGGCGATAAGGAGTTGTCTTCGACTGCAAAGGAACTGGAAGACAAACTAATATCCGCTATGGATGGAGCAAAGTAAAGACTTAGATAACATCTTTCTAATATACTAGAGATCTAGATGAAAGCGAACCAGTTTGCAATTATGCTGACCGGTTCGCTTTTTGTTTCTATGGATCAAGGGCAGACAAAGAGACTAAAACCTGTCTGAAATCGGGCAAGTCCCTATCCCTTTATCTGTTTTCTTTGTCTATTTTAGGTATTTATCAAACCATCCGGTTATTTCTTCCAATCTTCGAACCCTGTGCTTGGGCTTACCGCTTCTGCTAAGTTCGTGGTTCTCACCTCTAAACATGCACATTCTCGCTTCTACTCCATGATACTTCAGGGCGGTATACATTTGGAACCCTTCTACCACCCAGCATCGATAATCTTCTTCTGAGTGGATAAACAGAGTAGGGGTTTTCGCCTTGTCCGCATGTTTCAATGGCGACTGTTCCCATAATTTTTCATGATCCTCCCAAGGTGTGGTTTGGTTTTGGTCCTCAACGAAAAAGTATCCGATATCCGTGGTATTAAACTTGGAGATCCAATTGGAGATACTTCGCTGAGAGGCTGCCGCCTTAAATCGATTGGTGTGGCCAATTATCCAGTTGGTCATAAATCCGCCGTAGGATCCTCCAGTTACCCCAACTCTTTTTTCATCGATAAAATCGTATTTCTCCAGTACCACATCGGTAAATTTCATGATATCGTCGTAATCAATGGTTCCGTATTTTCCTCTAATGTCGGCAAATGCATTTCCTTTTCCGTCACTACCTCTGGGGTTGCAGAAAAATACGACGTAGCCTTCGCTGGCCCAATACTGCATTTCATGAAAGAAATTCTCTCCATAGGCGGTTTTGGGACCTCCGTGGATATTCAAAATAGCGGGATACTTTTTCTTTTCATCAAAGTCCCCA
>SLKF01000144.1 GCA_007134725.1 Clostridiales bacterium
AGATTTTAAAATCAATTTCTCTCGGATAGGCGCTGCCTCCGGCTACAATCAGCTTCGGTTTTGCTTCTAGTGCTTTTTCTCGTACTACTGCGTAATCAATCTGCTGAGTATCAGAATCTACTCCATAGTCTACAAAGTTATAATAGGACCCGGAAAAGTTCACTGGACTTCCGTGGGTCAGATGACCTCCATGGGATAAATTCATTCCAAGAACCGTATCTCCTGGCTTTAATACCGCAAAGTATACACCGAGGTTTGCATTAGAACCGGAATGAGGTTGAACATTCGCATGTTCTGCATTAAATAATTTTTTCAATCGATCAATGGCGAGATTTTCCGCCACATCTACCTCTTCACAACCCCCATAATAACGTTTTCCGGGATACCCCTCCGCATATTTATTCGTTAGATAGCTGCCCATGGTTTCCATAACCGACTCTGTTACAAAGTTTTCTGAAGCAATCAATTCAATGTTTCCCTCTTGTCGACCTTTTTCTTTTTTAATTACCTCAAAGATTTCAGGATCTTGAATTTCTAGATTTTTAAAGTTCATAGAATTGCTCCTCTCTTTTATTTAACTTACAAATATATTATAAGTTTTCTAAAGATTTTTGACAAGGCCTTGGAAATAAAACATAGAAAAAAAAGCCTTATAAAGGCTTTTCATCTGCAATTTTCGTTATTACAGGAATATATTTTTTATTGTTCTTAAAGGATTCGTCTTTCATTTTGATTCCTAAAAAGGATAAGGCCATTAATCCAAATCCCATGAGAGCAGCAAAAATTTCTTGGGTAGGAAAGATAAAATTTCCAATTACTACTCCTGATAATAAAGCAAATAACGGAATCATATAAAGAATAAAAGCTGCGGTTAGGACATGTTGGCCTTCCATATCAACTTCCACAATCTGATCATTTTTCGCTCCGGCAGTATTAATGGCCTCAATTCGAAGCTCATGACTGTCACTCCCCAGTTTGCATGCATTGCAGCCACTGCAACTAGAGTGTTTTTCCATAATAACAAACGCCTTATGCTCTGAAACTTCCACTACTTTTCCGTATTGTTTCATAATCAAGCTCCTTTCCATAAATCTTTAAAAACTTCCGATGCAATAATGAGTCCTGCTGCGGAGGGAACAAATGAAATGCTTCCCGGTGTTTTTTTACGCTCATAATTCGGATCCGTTGAAATTCTTTCAACCTCCAGCGGTTTTTCTATCGAAAATACCACTTTAATATCTTTGAGTTTTCTTCTGCGTAATTCTTTTCGCATAACCCTCGCCAAGGGACAGGTATTTGTTTCATGAATATCTGCTACAAGAAATTTTGTAGGATCTATTTTATTCCCTGCTCCCATACTACTGATCACGGGAATATTCAGTTTTTTAGCCTGTTCAATTAATAATAGCTTCGCCGATATGGTATCGATCGCATCAATGATATAATCAAAATCTTCTCGCACCAGTTCCTCAATGTTTTCTTTTGATAAGTGATCTTTCAAACTGTGAATCTTTAAATTAGGATTGATATCCAATAAACGTTCTCTCATTACCATGACTTTATCTTGTCCGATGGTTCTATGGCTGGCTTGGATTTGACGATTAATGTTCGTTACGCAAATTACATCCGAGTCCAATATAGTGATTTCTTCTATGCCTGCTCTTACCAATGCTTCTGCCGCATAGGATCCCACCCCTCCAACACCAAAAATGGCGATATGTTTATCGGAAAAACTTTTTAAAGAAGTACCATTCGCCAGTAACTCTGTTCGTTCAAACTGATTTTTCATATCTTCACCCTTTGATTATAAAATATGGTCCGGATTTTTGCAAACAATTTTGCATAGAAAAACCCGCCGTGCCGTCTTTATCGAGTGTTTTGAAACCTGCGCTCGCAGGTGGGTACCCTGCTACCCGTTTTACAAGTCCAGTAACTGGCATGTGCTCCGCGGGTAAACTCCGGGTTCCCAATGTAATAGTGTTGGCTCAAAACATATTCGATTTGACGCACACAGCAGGCTCTTTTGCTATATCTAATGATACCATAAAATCCTCAGATATTCAATCTCTATGATCACTATAAACAGTCTTATTAAGAAGATTTCTTGTCGATATTAACATTGATATGAAGTTCTGCTAGTTGTTCAACATCAATGGTTGTAGGCGCATCGGTCAAGAGACAGGTAGCGTTTTGTGTCTTTGGAAAAGCAATCACCTGTCGAATATTATCTTCATTGGCAAGGATCATCACCAGACGGTCAAGCCCATAAGCAATTCCACCATGGGGAGGTGTTCCAAATTGAAAAGCCTCTAGCAAAAATCCAAATTTCTTATAGGATTCTTCTTTTGAAAATCCGAGGGCTTCAAACATTTTTTCCTGAATATCTGAAGTGTGAATTCGAATACTTCCCCCTCCAATTTCATGACCGTTTAATACTATGTCGTATGCTCTAGCTCTTGCATCTTCCGGCTTCGTCTCCAATAATAACAGATCTTCATCGATTGGTGCAGTAAATGGATGGTGCATGGCGGTTAAACGGTTCGTTTCGTTGTCTCTCTCAAACAATGGGAACTCCGTAACCCAGAGGAAGTTGTATTGATCTTCCTTATAAAGGTTTAACTGCTTTCCTAAATTATTTCGAAGATTGCTGAGAGCTCCATGAACTACTTGGGGTTCGTCTGCAACAAAAAGAAGCAGGTCACCGGTTTTACCTTTAGTTTTGTCTAAAATACTTTGAATCTCCGTCTCGGATAAAAATTTTGCAATAGGAGAGTTAACCCCCTCATCCGTGACTTTTATCCAAGCAAGACCTTTAGCGCCATAATCCTTAGTGAATTTTTCAAGGTTTGTAATATCCTTACGGCTAAAGTTTTCAGCTTCACCGGAAACATTGATCGCCTTAATAATTCCGCCTTTTTCAATGGTAGCGGAAAAAACCTTAAACTCTGAATTTTTCAAACTTTCCGTAACATTAATCAGTTCCAGTCCGAAACGAGTATCCGGTTTATCATTACCATACCTGTCCATGGCCTCTTCATAGGTTATTCGCGGGATCGGTAAGGCTAAGTCCACCCCTTTGATGTTTTTGAGCACATGCGCCATCATTCGTTCGTTTATATCCATAATATCTTCTTCATCCACAAAAGACATCTCACAGTCAATTTGTGTGAATTCCGGCTGGCGGTCTGCTCTTAAATCCTCATCTCTAAAACACTTGACGATTTGAAAATACCGATCCGTGCCGGAGACCATTAATAACTGTTTAAATAGTTGAGGGGATTGAGGCAGGGCATAAAACTTCCCTTGATTTACTCGACTGGGAACAATGTAATCCCGGGCTCCTTCTGGTGTTGGTTTTGTTAGAATCGGGGTTTCCACTTCCACAAATGTTTCTTCGTCTAAAAACTGTCGAACCAATTTTGTTACATCATGACGTAGTTTAAGGTTTTGTTGCATATTTTGTTTTCGAAGATCCAAGTATCGATATTTCAGCCGAAGGTTTTCAGAAACCAGGTCATCATCCTTTATGTATATCGGTGGGGTTTTGGCTTCATTCAACACTTCTACCTCTTTAACAAATACTTCAACTTCCCCAGTTTCCATATCCATATTTTTCGAATGTCTCTCAAGTACCTTTCCTTTAACAATTATTACATATTCCGATCCTAAGGTCTCTCCAATGACAAAGGCTTCCTTCGAAACATCCTGATCAAATACCACTTGGCTGATTCCAGTTTTATCTCGTAAATCTACAAAAATTAATCCTCCAAGATCCCTTCGTTTTTGAACCCAACCGGCCAGGGTTACCTCTTGACCAATGTGTTCATTTCGTAATACACCTGCCATATGGCTTCGTTTCAGTTTTTCCATTTGTTCATCACTCCTTTTTACATTTCTCCCGGAAGAGCATGTTTACATAATATTATTATGGTCTTTCATCTTCTTATGTCATCGATAATCTTTTTTATAAAAAAGGGTTATTTCGTCGTTCTTCCTCTAAGGTGGTTTGGGGACCATGACCAGGATGTACTTGATAGTCTTTTTTCAGCACCAACAATTTATCTTTAATTGCGTTAAGTAACTGTTTATGATTTCCACCTTCAAGGTCTGTTCTGCCGATGGAACCCTTAAACAGGGTATCTCCTGTAAATAAGTGATCCTCCACCTGGAAAGTGGTTCCTCCCGGACTATGTCCCGGTGTGTGAATCACTTTGATTTCCAACTTTCCATATTTCAATAAATCTCCATGTTTCAATACCTTAGCACCACTAAAATTCACAGCATTCATCGGTAGTCTTGATGAGTAGTTTAAATCAGCATCCTGAAGTATATAAAGGTCTTTTTTATGAACGAATACAGGTGCTTTCCAATCCTTTACAAGACCTAAAACTCCACCAATGTGGTCACCATGGGCATGGGTTAGTAAAATTGCCTGTAACGTCAATTTTTCTTTTCTGAGCAAAGAACTTATTTCATCACTACTACCACCGGGATCGATAACCACAGCTTCTTTGGTTTCTTCATCTCCAAGGATATAGGCATTTACTCCGTATACTCCAACTTCTAACTTATGAAAAATCATAAAAGCACATCCTTATAATATAGTTTAAAAAGCTTTATTGCTATCGATCATAAGAGTTACGGGTCCATCATTGATAGATGAAACCATCATATGGGCTTGAAAAACTCCTGTTTCCATCGAAACTCCTAACGCAGCGCACGCCTCAACAAACTTTTCATATAGGTGATTGGCCTCTTCCGGTTTCCCCGCTCTGGAAAAACTGGGCCGTCTCCCCTTTCGACAATCTCCAAGCAAAGTAAATTGTGATATGGCTAAAATGGATCCTTGAACATCCAGGAGGGATCGATTCATCTTTTCATTCTCATCTTCAAAGATTCGTAAATTACATATTTTTTCCGCAATATAGGTAACATCCTTCTGTTCGTCTCCCTCTTCAACCCCAAGATAAACCAAAAGACCTTTTCCGATTTGTCCTTCAACCTGTTCTTCTACACTTACAGAGGCCGACGTTACTCTTTGTACAACTGCTCTCACATAAATCCTCCTTCACTAATTTTTCACTCGATAAGCATCAAAAACCCCTTGTATGTGCTTGAGTTTCTCAATGAGTTTGTTAAGATGTTCCGTACTTCCAACTTCTAAAGTTAAATTAATAAAAGCAACTCTTTCTTTATTTGTTCGAGCATTTAATGAATTCACAGTAATCTTTGATTCCGATAATAATAACGTGATCTCGGTTAAAAGACCTTTTCGGTCCGTTGCTTCTACTTCAATTTCCACTTGGAAATCCTGGGTCTTTTTTGCGTCCCATTGCACTTCAATAAACCGGTCTTTTGTCTCTTGAGTATCTGTAATGGTGGAGCAGTCCGCACGGTGAATGGAGACCCCTCGTCCTCTAGTAATATAACCGATAATTTCGTCTCCTGGTACAGGGTTGCAGCACTTTGCAAATCGAATTAATATGTTATCTACACCCTTAACCATAACCCCTTGAGAAACTTTGCTTTTCCCGTGAGGTTTTTTCGGTTTCACATAATTATCCGGAAGCACTTCCACTTCAGTATTTCTTAGTGTGTAATCTTCCTTATCGTTTTCAATTTGTTCTTTGATTCTTGATATAACTTGATTGATTGTCACACCGCCGTACCCTATGGCCGCGTACAGGTCTTCCGTATATTTATAGCCTAATTTATCAATAATCGGTTCCAGGATTTTGTTTTTCAACACCTTATCCGCATTAATGCTTTCACGCTTCAAGGATTTTTCCAGGCTGGCTTTTCCTTTTTCAATATTTTCTTCTTTTCGCTCTTTTTTAAACCATTGCTTAATCTTGGATTTTGCTTGAGAACTTTTAACGATGTTTAACCAGTCCCGACTGGGGCCATTGCTATTGGATGAAGTCAAAATTTCAACAATGTTTCCGTTTTTCAGTTTAAAGTCTATAGGTACGATTCGGTTATCAACTTTCGCACCGACGCATTTATTACCAATATCCGAATGAATCTTATAGGCAAAATCAATGGGCGTAGATCCGATGGGTAAATTAATTACCCTTCCCTTCGGAGTGAAGGCATAAACCTCATTGGTAAATAAATCAACCTTAAGGGCTTCCATAAACTCTTGGGGATCTTTTGTTTCTTTTTCCCATTCCAACATTTGTCCAAGCCAGGTAAGTTTATTTTCAATATCTTCGCTTGTTTCTTTTGATTCTTTATACTTCCAATGGGCGGCAATACCGTATTCCGCAATGCGGTGCATATCCCAGGTTCGAATTTGAATTTCCAAAGGTTCCCCGGTATCTACAATAACAGTGGTGTGCAGAGATTGATACATATTCGGTTTTGGCATAGCAATATAATCTTTAAACCGACCGGGAATCGGTTTCCACATTGTATGAATAACCCCGAGAACCCCATAGCAATCTTTGACATTATCTACGATTACTCGTACGGCCAAAAAATCAAAAATTTCTTCAAAGCTTTTATTTTGGTTCATCATTTTCTTGTAAATGCTGTAAAAGTGCTTTGGACGACCGTTTATCTCACTGTTGATTTCAAAGTCTTCCAACTTTTCGTCAATATTTTTAATAACGTTATTGATTAAAACTTCCCGATCTTTCCGTTTAATCGATACCTTTTCAACCAAGTCATAATAACCTTCTTCATCAATGTAACGAAGACAGATATCTTCCAGTTCCCATTTAATTCTGGAAATTCCTAAACGATGGGCAATGGGAGCATAAATCTCCAGAGTCTCCAAGGCTTTTTCAGTCTTTTTATTCTCACTTTGATATTTCAGCGTT
The DNA here is from genome assembly GCA_007134725.1 of Clostridiales bacterium. GTDB lineage: Bacteria > Bacillota > Clostridia > Peptostreptococcales > T1SED10-28 > Isachenkonia. The sequence goes on from SLKF01000144.1 coordinate 6,825, forward strand.
CTCATATTATGCAGTCGATCTGCGAGTTTAATTAAAATAACTCGAATATCCTTTGCCATGGCTATAAACATCTTTCGGAGATTCTCCGCTTGACGTTCTTCTCGAGAATTAAAAGAAAAACGGGTTAGTTTCGTAACTCCTTCCACAAGCATGGCGACTTCTTCTCCAAATTTTTCACTGATGTATTCATAAGTATATTCCGTATCTTCAATAACATCATGTAAAAGTCCTGCGGCGATGGTACTGCTGTCCATTTTAAGTTCAATTAATATCTTTGCCACTTCTACAGGATGAATAAAGTATTTTTCTCCGGATTTTCGGTATTGACCCTCATGAGCACTTTCTGCAAAATTATAAGCCTCAATGATTAGTTCTACATCACATTGAGGATTGGATTCTTCTATCATTGAGATAAGATTTTCTAACATCATAATCACCCTTTAAGTAGCAAAATTCATTTCAGTTAATATTTAATACTCAATTAAACTTTCAACTTTATAGTTCTTCAGTAGTTTTTTTCCTTCCAAAAAAGATAAAATCATCAAAAAATTGATTGACACTACTTCTCCACCGAGTTCTTCGATCAATTTTGTGGTAGCAAGAACCGTACCTCCTGTTGCTAGCAAATCATCCACAATGGCTACCCGCTGTCCTTTTTGAATTGCGTCCTTATGTATTTCGATGCTGTCAGTCCCATACTCCAGATCGTATTCATAAGATAAGGTTTCTGCCGGTAGTTTATTGGGTTTACGAACCGGGACAAATCCTGCTCCGATTTTATAAGCAATAGGGGTTCCCATAATAAAGCCTCTCGCTTCCGGTCCCACAACAATATCAATACTTAAATCCTCTAATTGCTTTGCCATTTCATCCACAACATACTTAAAGGCCACTTTGTCCTTTAATAACGTAGTGATATCTTTAAAATTAATTCCTTCCTTGGGAAAGTCCTGGATTTCTCTGATTTTACTCTTAATATCCAACATGATCGCTCCTTTAAATGATTTTTCATTTATAATAGAATAGTACTATTATATCTTCTCTATTAGTTTTTATCAACATCTAGCTAGTCATTCATGAAAATTTGTTTAAAGACATATAAACCAATCAATATGAAACCCAGCCAACTAAGAATGGGAACTGAAAATAGAGTTCTCCCATAGTCCACAATCAGAATCATGGTTGAAGAGATTAGCAATGCTGCGACTACGATGCTATTTCCCACTCTTTTTGTTTGTTTCTGAATTTCTCTTGAGATTTCCTTCGATTCTTCATCCCGTACGTGGACCGTAAATTTTTCATCTTCCATTTTTTGCAGAATGCTTTTCACCTGTCGCGGCATATATTTCAAGCTAAAGAGTACATCCTGAGAATAACTGAGGTACTCCTTTGTAAGGTTTTCCGGATGATACTTCCGCTTATAAATCTCTTTCATGAAATCCTTAATCACCATGGCGATACTGAATTTTGGCGATAGCTGATTTACCGTGGACTCTAAGGATATTAAGGCTTTCAACAATAAAATATATTGACTTGGAAACTTCACTCCATTGTTGTAAGCAATATCCATAAATTGTCGTAGAGCGGTCCCCAGCTTTAATTCTTTCAGTGGTTTGTCATAATACTCACTTATAAAAAAAGAAACATCCTCTTTTAATCGTCGAGTGTTGGTTTCAAAACTTATGGCATCAATTTCTCGTATAGTGTTAAAAATTCTGTCCACATCTTTTTTACCCACAGCGATAAATAAGTTGGTAATAAAATTAATGCTATCCTGATCTAAAAACCCCACAACTCCAAAATCAATATAGGCAATTTTACCTTCGGGAGTGATGAAAATATTTCCAGGATGGGGATCACCATGAAACAAGCCGTGTATAAATATCTGTTCCAAAAAAAGATTGGTATTGTCTAAAGCTAATTGGTGAAGATTCAGTCTTTGATTTTCTAACGTTTCTTTATGTATCAGCTTATGACCTTTGATTTTTTCCATGGTTAATACCCTTTTATTGCTGAGCTCCCAGTAAATTTTTGGAATATGGAATTCTTTATTTTCTTGGAAATTATTGCCAAATCGTTCCGCGTTTTTTCCTTCCAAAGTATAATCCAACTCCCGCTGAATGCGAAACCGAAATTCCTCTACAATATCTTGAAAACTATAGGCTTTGTTTTTATAAAAATGTTCATCGGTAATTTTTGCCAAGGTGTTTAGGATTTCCAAATCATCTTTTATAATATTTTCGATCTTAGGCCGTTGAATTTTTACAACCACTTCTTCTCCTGAAATTAATACGGCTTCATATACTTGGCCAATGGATCCGGAGGCAATCGGCTTTTTATTGAAAGAATGAAAAGTGCCATCAATAGATTGTTCAGAGTTTCGCTCAAATACTTCCTTTGCTTCCTCAAAGGAAAATTCTTCTACTTGATCCTGAAGTTTTTCCAGTTCCTCAATGATTTCTGCAGATAAAATATCCCGCCGAGTTCCCATAATCTGTCCAAGTTTAACAAATGTCGGCCCCAATTCTTCACAGGCCTTTCGGATTCTTACCCCCCAGGTCTCTTGATGGGAGTTTTTTCGAATTTTCAGCACTCTCTTCGGAATATATCCTTTCTTACGCATGCTATCAGCCAAAAAAGTGAACCCATATTTCACCAAAACTTCTCCGATTTTTTTATAACGCCGGATGGTTCCATACTTCCGATTAATGAACAACATTACCACCCCCCAATATGTAACTTTTAAATATAAAAAAGGCAATAATACTTATTTTGTATTATTACCCGTTAAAACCTTATTTAACCTTAAAATCCAACAACTAAGAGGACTTTGCTCCTTGGTAGGATTTCTTCGCCGCCTGTTTTTCTTTGATCATTACCCATACCGGAGTAGCAATAAAAATTGATGAGTAAGTACCACTCAGAATACCGGCGATTAAAGGTAGTGCAAAAGTTTTAATTTGCTCAACACCTAAAATATATAAAGCAACGATCGTAAGAAGTGTAGTGACTGACGTGATGATGGAACGCTTAAGCGTTTGTGAAATACTAGTATTTCCCAGTTCAGCAAAATTATTTTTCTTTAAGAAAGGAATGTTCTCCCGTACACGATCAAATACCACAATACTATCATTAATCGAATAACCCAGAATTGTTAATATCGCTGCAATAAAGGGGTTGTTGATAGGAATATTTAAAATTGCATAGACCGATAAAACGATTAAAATATCATGCAGTAAAGCCGTCAATGAAGCAATACCGTAGGATAATTCAAAACGAAAGGTGATATAAATCAGCATCCCAATGGCTGAAATCAAAATTGAAAGCAGCGCTTTTTGTTGTATTTCCTGCCCAATGGATGGGCCAAATTGATCCACTCGTAGAGCTTGGTCGGAAGATAAACTATACCGTTCCTGTAAATCATTAAATAGTTCCCGGCGCTGTTCACTGCTAAGATCTTCCGAGGTTCTAATCACAATATTATGTTGATCTGTTCCGATATGATTGATACTCGCCCCAGGATCGTACTCATCTAAAATTTCCTGAATTTCTGCACTTTCAACGTATTGTTCCATGTCAATTTCTATTTCTGTACCTCCGGTAAAATCAATGCCCAGTTCCACACCTTGTATCAAGGTAAAAATACCACCGGTTAAAATAATCAAGGCAGAAATAATAAAAAAGTATTTTTTATTTTCAACAATTTTCATAATAAGCCTCCTTACTTTAACCCAAATAGGGTTTTGCTTTTTCGAGTATTGATTTTAACGACTAATCGTAATAATAGCCGGGTAACAATAATAGCAGTAAACATGCTACACAGTATTCCAATAATGAGAAGAATCGCAAAACCTCGTATCGGTCCGGTACCAAACTGGTAAAGCACAACACCGGCAATTAAGGTAGTTACATTGGCATCTAAAATGGTTTTAAAGGCACGCTTAAACCCTGATTCAATGGCGACCCGGACCGTTTTTCCGGTACCGATATCCTCTTTAATCCGTTCAAAAATAATTACATTTGCATCCACGGCCATCCCAATCGAAAGTATTAAGGCTGCGATTCCCGGAAGGGTGACGGTAGCATTAAGTAAGACAATGACTCCAAATACCAGCAGGATATAGATGGTTAAAGCAATATCCGCAACTAAACCCGGAATTCTATAAATAACCAACATAAACAGCATTAATAGAGAGATTCCGATAACCGCTGCCAATACACTTCTTTCCAAAGCATACTCTCCTAAGGTCGCGGTGATGGTAGAAGTCCGGATTTCTTCCAGTTCCACCGGTAAAGCCCCTGCACGGATCAATGCTGCCAGCTCTGCCGCCGACTCGATTGTAAAGTTTCCGGAAATTGTTGGTCTTCCGTCACCAATCCGATCCTCTACCGTCGGTGCAGAAATGACTTGTCCATCAAGTATTATTTCAATGATTCTGTCTGATTCCGGCTTCTCTGGAAGTTGCGACAATCGTCCTGTAGCCTCTGCAAATGCCTCTCTAGCACCGGCATCTAACTCCAAAGCAACATAAGGACGATTCCCGTCCATCATTACCCGGGCATCGTTTACATCATTACCGGAAATCACCAGATTGCCATCAGGATCAATAAACTCTAATCGAGCAGTGGTACCAATCATTGCAATGGCATCTTCCGCTTCTTCCACACCGGGAAGTTCTACCCGAACCCGGTCGTCTCCTTCTCGAACAATAACCGGCTCCATAAGCCCCATGCTGTCTACCCGAAGTCGAAAGATTTCAATAACCTGTTCAATTTCCCGGTCCAATTCCGCCCCGGTAGAATCTGTATTGGCTTCATACACAAGGTATACTCCACCTTGTAAATCAAGACCTTGATTTACAGATTCTGTTAATGGTGCGATCGATACACCACCTACGTTTAGTCCTAAAAAAGCGGTATAAGCACCTGCTACCACCAGCAGAATAATAAAAATAAAGGCTATCAAACTTTTTGTATTCATCGATGGACCTCCTTATTCCCTTTATGATCCCGGCCATATTCCGCATAATGTAGGGCAGAATCGTTGATCCCTTGAATTTCTTCATCGGTCAGTTTGCGGACGACTTTTCCAGGAGAACCAAGCACCAATACCCCGGAAGGAATTTTCTTTCCCAAGGTTACCATCGCTCCTGCACCAATTATGGTGTTCTCACCGATCTTCGCCCCATCTAGAATAATGGATCCCATGCCGATTAAACAATTATCTCCTACAGTACAAGCATGGACGATGGCATTGTGCCCTACGGTAATATAATCCCCCAAAATGGTTGGGTATTTATGACTGATGTGCAGTACACTGTTATCTTGAATATTGGTGTACTTTCCGATTTCAATTCGGTTATCGTCCCCACGAAGCACCACATTATACCAAATACTGGCTTTTTCTTTTACGGTTACCTTCCCGATAATTGTTGCATTTGGAGCAATATAAGCATCATTATGAATACTTGGCACTTCCCCTTGATGTTCTAAAATCATGATCGATCACTCTCCAATCTTTTTTTTGCTTCTATAATAATGGAGTTTTGTATTCGTTTTTTTTCCATTTCGCATCCCAATTCATAAGGATGCAGTAAACTGTCATTTTCATGATAAGCATTAGCATGACAACCACCACTACAGTAATATTTAGCCCAACAGTCTCTACAGGTTTCTTTATTATCTACACTGGCATTTTTAAAAGTTTCAGTGATTTCAGAATCCAAGTCTTTTTGATCCCAGATACTTCCCATCTTAAAATCCGTATTCCCTGCGAATTGATGACAAGGGTAAATTTCTCCTTCGGGAGTTACCGAAACATATTCTACTCCGGCACCACATCCTAAGGCCCTTTTCTCTTGACAGGGATTTTTTTGTAAATTCATCTTAAAATGAAAAAATTCAAATTCCTCTTTGGTTCCTTTTTTTTCAAAGTAGGCCTCTTCTAGAATATCGTACTGTTCCTTAATTTCCTCTAAATCTTCGAAACCCAAGGCATAATCCTCTTCCCTCGAAGCTACCACCGGTTCCACTGAAACATTTCGAAATCCCTGCTCTGCAAGATGAATGACATCCTTGGAAAAATCTTTATTAAATTTTGTAAAAGTACCCCGTACATAGTAAGGTTTATCTCCACGTTTTTCCACCATTCGCTTAATTCTAGGAAGTATCAGATCATAGGTCCCTTTATTATTTACTGTGTATCGCATTCGATCATTGGTTTCTTTGTTTCCATCAATGCTAAGTACGATGTTTTCCATGTTTTCATTAATATAGTCCATATTTTCTTCATTTAATAAGGTTGCGTTGGTCGTAATGGTAAAACGCATATTTTTATTCCACTCTTTTGCTTTTTTCTTACCATAACTCACTAAATCCTTCACCACTTGAAAATTCATTAGGGGTTCTCCCCCAAAGAAATCCACTTCCAAATTCCGCCTTTTTCCGGAATTTTCAATTAAGAAATCCAAAGCCTTAGCTCCGGTTTCAAAGTTCATTAACAGGTTTTCTCCTTTAAAGTTCCCCTGGGAAGCAAAACAGTATTTACAACGTATGTTACAATCATGGGCTATGTGAAGACAAAGGGCTTTGATCACATGTTCAAAGTTTTCTCCCCGTTTAATATCCTTTGTAAATAGTTGTCCCTCTTTAATTAAGTGGTCCAATTCATCCATGGCTGTTCGCAAATCTTTTTCATTATATCTTATCTTTAAAGCTTGTAAGATCTTTTCCTTATCCACCTGGAGTTTAGGATCATCTTTCGGGTAGTACTCTAAAATATCATAAATCATTTTATCGACAATATGAACCGCTCCGCTGTTCACATCTAATACCACCGGAATATTATCCTTTTCAAACTGATAAATCATAATTTCACCCTTCTTTCTTGTTCTCTCATTAAAAAACAGCAGTAAGAATCAACTGCTGTTTACTATGATGATGTATTACCGCTTAGAATTTTCACATTCCTGGTTTCCCACGGTACATGAAGTTTTGCATGCGGATTGGCAAGATGTTTGACATTCTCCACATCCCGTGATGCTATCTTCTTTTGTTGAGGTTCCTCGTACAAGCGTTGTAATAAAAGTCATTCTCTTACTCCTTTCCATATAATTTCTAATCAATTATATCACAAAAAAGACTATATAAAAACAATAATAATCCAAGGACTCTAGGTTCGATCATATTTTTCAAAAAATTCTTTTTTATAAGCTAAAAAGCGATCCTCAGTTAGGGATTCTCGAATATTTTTCATTGTGTTGATTAAAAAATGTACATTATGATAGGTCATCAGTCGAAGACCAAGGATTTCACTGGCTTTAAATAAATGTCTCAAATAAGCCTTCGTGTAATTTTTACAAGTATAGCAACTACATTCCAAATCCAGTGGATCAAAATCTTCTTTATACTTTGCATTTTTTATATTCACCGTGCCAAAAGTTGTCATGGCGGTGCCATTTCGTCCAATTCTTGTAGGGTGGACACAATCAAACATATCAATACCTTTTTCCACACCTTCAAACAAAGCATCCGGGCTACCCACACCCATTAAATACCGGGGTTTATCCTTGGGTAATAAGGGTACAGTGTACTCCAATACCTCATACATCAATTCCTTAGTTTCCCCAACACTTAATCCTCCGATGGCATATCCGGGAAAATCGAGTTCCAGCAGCTCCTTTGCGCTTTCCTCTCGAAGATCTCGGTACATGCCTCCCTGTACAATTCCGAATAAACTCTGATTCGGGTTTTTATTGGCCTCGATGCAACGCTTTGCCCAACGGGTTGTACGTTGTAGTGAATTCTGTACATATTCTCGGGAAGCAGGATATGGAGGACACTCATCCAAAACCATTGCAATGTCTGAATCTAATGCGTTTTGGATTTCAACGGCTTTCTCCGGTGTGAGTTCCTGCTTGCTGCCATCAATATGAGAGTTAAAAGTGGCTCCTTCTTCCGAGAGTTTACGAAGTTTTCCTAAACTGAAAACTTGGAATCCTCCACTGTCGGTTAAAATCGGTCGGTCCCAATTCATGAATTTATGAAGTCCACCAGCTTTTTCAATTAAACCATGGCCCGGTCGTAAAAATAAATGATAGGTATTGCTTAGTATAATTTCTGCGTTAATCTCTTTTAACTCTTCGGGTGTCATAGTCTTCACGGTAGCCTGTGTACCCACAGGCATAAAAATCGGAGTATTGATTACCCCTCGATTGGTATGAAGCTTACCCAAACGGGCTTTGGTATCGCTACATTCCTTTAATAATTCATATTTGACTAACATATCTGCCTCCTAGTAACTGCTTATTTAATAAACATCGCGTCGCCAAAACTATAAAATCGATATTCCTGATCAATTGCTTCTTTATAAGCTTTCATGGTGTTTTCCCGCCCGGCAAAAGCACTCACCAACATAATTAAGGTTGATTTTGGCAAATGAAAATTGGTGATTAATCCATCAATTCCTTTGAATTTGTAACCGGGATAAATAAATATGTCAGTCCAGCCGCTTCCCCCTTGTATTCTTCCATTTTTATCGGCTATGGACTCTAAAGTTCTACAGCTAGTCGTTCCTACTCCAATAACTTTTTTCCCATTGATTTTTGTTTGATTAATGATGTCTGCCACTTCAGTACTGATATGGTAAAACTCAGAATGCATTTTGTGATCCAGGATATTTTCTGCCTCTACGGGCTTAAAGGTTCCAAGCCCTACATGTAGTGTGATGTATACGATATTTACTCCTTTTTCTTTAAGCGCCTGCATAACATCCTCTGTAAAATGAAGACCGGCGGTTGGCGCTGCCACAGAACCTCGATTTTTTGAATAGATCGTCTGGTATCGTTCAGGGTTTTGTAGTGTTTCTCCAATATAAGGAGGCAGAGGCATTTCCCCTAATTCATCTAACACTTTATAAAAATCTCCAGTGTAATGAAATTTTACTAATCGAAGTCCTTCTTCCCGCTCTTCCACCACTGTCCCTTCTAACAATCCTTCCTTAAAGAGAATATCCGTTCCTACTTTTAACTTTTTAGCAGGTCTGGCCATAACTAACCAGGTTTTTTCCTGTTCTTCGGCTACTAGAAGAACTTCTACTTTTCCTCCGGTTTTTTTCTTATTACCATATAAACGTGCAGGAATGACCTTGGTATCATTTAATACTAAGGTATCTCCTGTCTCTAAGTTTTCTGAAATATCGTAAAATCTTTTATGCTCAACATCTCCGGTACTGCGGTTTAACGTCAGCATTTTTGAATTATCCCTTTTTGCAATAGGATGCTGAGCAATTAAATTTTCTGGAAGGTCAAAGTTAAATTCATCTGTTTTCATATATTTATCCACCTCTGTTTACTTAATACCGATATTAATAATTCGTATAATGCCTTCGGTTTGCACTTTTGTTGCACTTTCTTATAATTTCATCTTCAGTAACTCTTAGATTAACTCTTAGCAAAGCCAAAATGATCATAGGCCTTAACAGATGCTATTCTTCCCCTTGGTGTACGGCTAAGAAAACCATTTTGTAGTAAAAAAGGTTCATAAACATCCTCTATAGTATTCTTTTCTTCACCGGTGGATGCGGCTAAGGTATCAATACCTACGGGGCCACCACCAAAGTTTTTAATAATCACTTCTATAATTTTCTGATCTACTTTATCCAGACCAAGTTCATCTATTTCCAGTAATTCCAGGGCTTG
>SLKF01000115.1 GCA_007134725.1 Clostridiales bacterium
TATTATATTAATTCCTGAGGAGAAAAAACACCGGGAAAGTAAAAATTCCGGCAATCTATATATTATGGGGGAGTACCACCGAAACGTTATGGGTCGAAAAATCCTGATATATTACGGCTCTTTTAAAAAGGTATATCCCAAGGCATCTTTGACAGTTCTCAGAGAAAAATTGAAAGATACCCTTTTTCACGAGTTTACCCATCATATTGAATCTTTAGCCGGGGAACGAGGTTTAGAAAAAAAAGACGAAGAAAAAATGCAGAAATATCGACTGCAAAAAAGTAAAAGGGAGAGACGCCCGCGATGAATTTATTATTGACGGTAGCCACAGAAGATCCTAGACTCAAACTACGAATAAATTTCGGGGTTTCTTACCGTTCTGATGTCTTTCATGTGAGAGATGTGGCTTTACAGGTTGCCGTTCGAATCGGGGAGGAATTTTCTGAGGTCTTACGGGAACCTGAACCTGCAGTAGGATTTTTGGATTATGGGGAATCCTCTTTGGACTTTGTGCTGTTGATCTGGATCATAAATCCTCACAATGAAATGAAGATCAAATCTTCTACACGGTTTATGCTTTTCAAAGCTTTCCAGGAAGAGGGCATTGAAATTCCATTTCCTCAGAGGGATCTACATATTAGGTCCATGGATTCAAAAGTAGCAGAGACCTTATACTGCCAATGGCCTCTAGAAAAGAAGGGGCAGGAAAATAAGAAAAAAAATTAAAATAGCCTTATAAAAAAGCACCTTACTCCGGTAAGGTGCTTTTCCATGCTTTAAATATCATTTTTCGGGAACCCTCCCGTATAACAGGATCCTTTGTAGCAATTTCATAGGCTTCTTTTTCATCTTTTGTCTTATAGATGATGATGCCGCCGCTGTGATCTAAAAAAGGTCCCTTGGCATAAATTTTCCCTTCTTCTAAATATTTTTGAAGATAGGCTTTGTGCTCAGCCAGAATTTCTGCATCTTTTTCTTTATTCAGGGTTTCTAAGTAGGCAATGAAATAGGGCATTTCTTCTCTCCTTTTTATGTATGATAAATATACATCCAACTGATAGTAAAAACCAAGCAAAAGTTTTGTCAGTTTACTATTTATAGATTACCATAAAACCGGCGTAATTAGTAGGACCATTTAGAATCATTCGATAATTTTTTCAATAAATAAATGGAATAAACCGGTAACGACTTTTTTTCCAATCCTTATAGGTTTGACCAAGCACTTTTTCCATATTTTGTTCTTCCAGATCCATTCGTCGGTTAAGCACGCGAACCATAGAGAAAATTGTAAAGGCCATGGCTACAGGGTTTTGAAAAAAAGTAGGAACTCCGAGTACCAATAAAAATAAGCCTAAATATAATGGGTGTCTCAGGACTCGATAAGGACCATGGCTAACCAGTACCTGCTCTTTTTCCACATGAACATCACGACTGAAATACTTTCCCAGTAGCATAGTGGACGTGTAACGAAGAAGAATGCCTCCAGTATAAAAGATCAATCCAAGGTATCGTAGCATACTCCAGGGATATTCCTGGATTTGAAAGGTTCCGTAATAGGTGAATAAAAGTGTAATAAATATATTTGAAATAATATTTAATAAAATCAAGTAAAAAGACCGTTTTTCCTGATAATCTTCACCTTGATGCTTCGATGGAAAGATGATGAACTCCAAAAGCCAGAGTGCGGTAATAGCGTAAAAAACTAGATGAGATAGGTTCCATTGCAGATAGGGATTCATAAGCGGCCTCCTAATTTAGTTAAGGATCATTATTTTTGATTTGTTATTAATATGTTACCGATTTTGAAACTTTTAAACAGCAAATATTGTCTTCTTTAATAAGTGTTTAAATACTGTAAAATTGGTTATACATAAATATATAGTTGTTTTCGGGTTTAAAAATGATATAAAAAATTTTATAAATAAAAACAGCATTTCACTATAAAACTTAGAGACTAGTTAAATCAATGGTTTGAAAAATGACTAATTTTTTTGAATTTTATTTGTTCTCTTAAAAAATTGATTTTTGCATTCAGTATGTTATAATCATTATCATGTTGCGCATAGGTTTGTGGGCATAATATTTTGATCGTTCGAATATTATGCTTATTGGTATGCTACAAGATAAGAATATAGTGCGCATGTGCGGAATAATTTAAGCAATAAAAACTTAATAGTAGAGGAGGATGTATATGGCTCATGTAGAAATAAAGAATTTATACAAAATCTTTGGGCCTAATCCAAAGAAAGCGTTAGAATTGACAAAAGAAGGGATGTCTAAGGATGAGATCCTAGAAAAAACCGGAAACACCATTGGGGTGAATAACGCCTCCCTGGCCGTTGAAAAGGGAGAAACTTTTGTGGTTATGGGACTTTCCGGAAGCGGAAAATCCACATTGATTCGCTGTTTAAATCGATTGATTGAACCCTCGTTTGGAGAAGTGTTTGTGGACGATGAAGAAATCACGAAGGTGGACCAGGAAAAGCTACGGGAAATTCGAAGAAAGAAGATGGGAATGGTTTTCCAAAACTTCGGTCTGTTCCCCCATCGTACCGTTTGTGCAAATGTGGAGTACGGTTTGGAAGTACAGGGAGTAACCCCTGAGAAGCGAAGAGAAAAAGCCTATGAAGCTCTTGAACTGGTTGGACTTAAAGGTTATGAGGAAAGCAAACCTGATCAGTTAAGTGGTGGTATGCAACAACGGGTAGGGCTGGCCAGAGCCTTAGCAACGGATCCAGAAATTCTATTAATGGATGAGGCTTTTTCTGCTTTAGACCCACTTATACGTAAAGATATGCAGGATGAACTGTTACTGTTGCAGGAAAAAATGCAAAAAACCATTATATTTATCACCCATGATTTGGATGAGGCACTAAAAATCGGTGACCGAATTGCTGTTATGAAAGATGGAGAAGTGGTACAGGTTGGTACTCCGGAAGGCATATTAACGGAACCTGCCAACGATTATGTGCGGGATTTTGTAGAAAACGTTGATCGGTCCAAAGTTATAAAAGCGGAATCTATTATGCGTAAAGCTGATGCCGTGGTGGATACCAAGGACGGTCCAAAATCAGCTGTCCGTAAAATGAAAAATGAAAATATTTCCAGTATCTTTGTAGTGGATAAATCAAGAAAATTAAAAGGAATCGTGGATATTGAGGATGCTATGAAACTTGCAGACAAGGGTGAAAAATCAATTGAATCTGCTGTTCATCAAGGCTATCCTACCGCCGGTCCTGATGAACTAATTATTGACCTGCTTCCAAAGGCTACGGATTCAAAATACCCGATTGCAGTAGTGGATGATGAAAATCGATTCCTCGGAATCATTGTTCGTGTTGCTGTAATTTCAGGTATTATGGGTGAAGGAGGTAATAACGATGTTTAATTTTCCAATAGGAGATTTATTTGATACACTTGTACGATTTTTAAGAGACAACCTGGGTCCTGTATTTGATGGGATCAGTTGGGTATTGGATACGTTAATTAGTGGATTCGAGTTTGTAATAGGTGTGGCTCCCGCTATCGTAACCATTGTGATCTTTGCTTTGCTTGCCTGGAAAGCAGCAGGTAAGGGAATTGGGATTTTCACATTGGTAGGTCTAGTATTGATTGATGCTATGGGGCTTTGGACTAATGCAGTAGAGACGCTGTCCTTAGTATTGGTTTCCGCACTGATTGCCTTAGTAATCGGAATTCCATTAGGAATTGTTGCTTCCAGAAGTCATAAGGCCGATAATCTTATTCGACCGGTTCTGGACTTTATGCAGACGATGCCTGCATTTGTGTATTTGATACCGGCGGTATTCTTTTTCGGTCTCGGAAAAGTTCCGGGAGCTGTGGCAACGATTATTTTCTCTATGCCCCCGGTAGTAAGACTGACAAACCTTGGGATAAGACAAGTACCCGTGAATGTAGAAGAAGCAGGAAGGTCATTTGGATCTACACCAAAGCAAATGCTTTTCAAGATCCAGCTACCGATTGCTCTGCCCACTATTCTAGCAGGCGTTAACCAGACCATAATGCTGGCTCTTTCCATGGTGGTTATTTCTGCAATGATCGGAGCCCAAGGCTTAGGAAGTCCTGTGTATTCAGGAATTCAGAATTTACGTATTGGACAAGGATTTGAAGGGGGTCTTGCTGTGGTAATTCTGGCGATGATCTTAGACCGGGTTACCCAAGCCCTTGGAGATTCCAGTTCAAAATAAATCAACAAAAAAATTAGGAGGAATGTAAGTTATGAAAAAGAAAATTATGATGATTACGTTAGTAGCTGTTTTAGCGCTATCCATGTTTGCTTTTACTGCATGCGATGGAGAGGACGAAAGTGAAATTGTACGATTAGGGTATGTTAACTGGGCGGAAGGTGTAGCCATGAACAATCTGGTTCACGCGATTTTAGTGGATGAGATGGGTTACGAAGTTGAATCCACCGTAGCCGATGTAGGACCGATTTTTTCTTCTTTAGCTACCGGAGATTATGATGCGTTTATCGATGCATGGTTACCGGTTACACATCAAGAGTATATGGACGAATTTGGTGACAATGTAACTGATCTTGGATACAACTTTGAAGGTGCCCGAATCGGTTTAGTTGTACCCTCTTATGTAGACATTGATAGCATTGAAGAAA
>SLKF01000201.1 GCA_007134725.1 Clostridiales bacterium
AATAATGAGTTTATTTGTAGGACCGATTCACCATTGGTTATTTAATAAAATTAAAACCTTTGAAGAAGTGGAAGAGGAAGTAATCCGTTGGGCAGAAACCCAAGGTTTTGAAGGGGAGGCTCTGGCAAAAGGAATTTATGAAAAATACGGAGCACCGCTGGGTAAAGGATCCTTAGAAGAGATCATCGATACGGGAAATATTCACGGTTGGTTGCAAGAGCAGATTTCCCGAGCAGAAATTCGTCAAAGTGCTTTGATTTCAGAAATACTTAAGAAAGATCCAAATGCTATTGGGGACCTGGAAAAAGTATTTCGAGATGAAGGGGCCCGCATAGGGGAAACCTTTGCCCAAAAGGAAGATAAAAAGGGAGAGACTGCAGAAGAACTGTTTGAAGGTCTGCATGATTATCTGCTGGAAGGGATGCCTTGTGACCGGGTGACAGAGGTGATCCGTCAGGAAGAAAAGGAAGTTTTATGGAAAACCAATCAGTGTCTTCATGAAAAGTACTGGGAGGCCGTAAAGTCCGACGTTCAGATCTTTTATCGACTAAGGGATTCCTGGATTAAGGGATTTATCGAAGCGGCAAATTCCGATTTTACTTTTTACCGGGAAGCCCCCTTAATTCAAAAGATAAAAGGGGTAGAAGTCTAAAAAGCAAGGATGGAAACTACTATAAAATCAGGAAAGAAGGGATCAAATGGACGGAATTCAATTAATGGTCGAAGAGCATAAAACCATCAAACGAATGCTTGAGGTAATTCGCAGTTATTGTTTAAGAATCCTCAAGGGAAAAGAAGTGGAAGGTAAAGATGTCTTTAAAATGATTGATTTTGTAAGAAATTTCGCGGACAAACATCACCATGGAAAAGAAGAGGATTTACTCTTTAAATTTATGACTGAGGAACTGGGATCCACAGCAGAGAAGTTGGTTCGAAACGGCATGTTGGTAGAGCATGATTTGGGAAGACTGTATATGCGAGAACTGGAAGAAGCCACAGAAAAAATGCTTAAGGGAGATGAAGAGGCCAAGGTGGATGTGATCGGTCACGCCATGTCCTACTATCACTTACTGCAGCGGCATATCGATAAAGAAGACGGCATGGTTTATAAGTACGGAGAAGATAACCTTTCAAAAGAAACCTTAGATCGGGTGAATCGGGAAACGGAAATTATCGAAAAAGAAGCAAGGGAAAAAGGTATTCAAGAAAAATACGAAGGTCTTGTGAAGGAACTGGAAGAAAAATACCTATAATTCCAGATACAAGAAAATAAGAAAATGCAGAAGAAAAAAGACCTTGGTCTTTTTTCTTTTTTTTATTTGGCTCTTATAATACCGAAGCAAACTTGCCTTAGTAAAAAAGAGGGTTTACTAGAAGGAAAGGAAATACTATGTTTGTTTTATAAAGCCTTGGGTAAGTAATACAATGAGATAAAAATAAAGGAGGTTTTTGCATGTCAAATTATCATGAACCGGTAGAATTGTTAAGTGAAAAAGCAAAAAATATTACGCGAGCCATCAATAGTTTAAAAGAAGAATTAGAAGCGGTGGATTGGTACAACCAACGAGTGGAAGCCAGTGATGATGAAGAATTACAGCAAATCATGGCTCACAACAGAGACGAAGAGATTGAACATGCTTGTATGACCTTAGAATGGTTAAGAAGAAATATGGATAAGTGGGACGAAGAATTAAAAACCTATTTATTTACGGATCAACCGATTATTGAAGCGGAAGAAGGGGTTGAAGAAAGTGGAGGGAAACCTCCGAGCACGGGCTTGAATATCGGGAAATTATAATAAAAATAATTATGAGTCAAGAGGAAAAAACCCTGAATCATAATATTGAAGGAGGAAGAATATGGATATTTTAAAAAGAAGTATTGCACCCTTAACCGAAGAAGCTTGGAAGGAAGTTGATGAGAGAGCCATTGAGGTTTTACACTCTCATTTATCGGCTCGAAAAGTCGTACATGTAGAAGGTCCTAAAGGATGGGATTATACGGTTGTACCGGAAGGGCGCTTAACCCTTGTGGATAATGAAAAAGATGTAAAAACCGGAGTGTATAAATCCACGCCATTGGTGGAAGCCAGAATCAGCTTTGAACTGGATCGATGGGAAATGGACAACCTTGTACGAGGGGCCAAAGATGTAGAATTGGAAGCCTTGGAAAAAGCCGTGAAAAAGCTTGCGATTTTCGAAGAAGAAGCCATTTATAACGGCTATGAAAAAGGTCAGATTACAGGGTTGAAAGAATCCAGCGATCAAGAAAACCTAAAATTTGGTGATGATGCAAAGAGTATTTTGGAAATGGTTGCCAAAGGCATGATTATGTTGCAGGATGCCTTTGTGGAAAAACCTTATAATCTTGTTGTGGGAGACGAAGCCTGGAAACGAATTAACCGAGAGTCCAATAATTATCCCCTATTAAAACAGGTAGAGGAGCTTATTGGGGGAAAAGTGATTTACAGCAAAGTGGTTACGGGCGCCTTCTTACTTCCCCAAGACCATGAAGACCTGGAAATGACCATTGGTCAGGACTATTCCATCGGATACGAGTCTCATACCGATGAAAAGGTGCGACTGTTTATTACAGAGTCCTTTGCTTTTAGAGTGTTGGATCCGGCGTTAATCATCAATTTCAGCATATAGGGATGATGGGCCTACAAAGGGTTTTATCAAAATGATAAAATAATAATTCGATAAGTCTATAAAACCGAATCAAAAGCGACGGAATACCATTAAAATTATCAAAATGATAGCAATTTATCATTTTGATAATTTTTTTTGCTCAAAACCCATCCCGATGTGATAAAATAGGAAGAGAAAGACTCCAAAAACTAAGGACGGCTATTGGCATGATACTTGCTACTAGTATTATTAGAGAATCGGAAACGAAAGCCTTAGGAGGAGTCAAATGAAAACAATGATTATCGAAACCTTAACCCATGAAATAAAGCCCTCTATTGGATGTACGGAACCGGTGGCCGTGGCCTATGCAGCAGCCCTAGCCAAAGACTTGCTGGGAGAAGAGCTGCAGGGGTTAAAGATCTTGGTAAACTCCAATCTGTACAAGAATGGGATGGGGGTATTTGTACCGGGGACTAAGAAGAAAGGCCTTCATTGGGCGGCCACCCTGGGGGCCTTACTGGGAGATGGAAAAAAAGAATTAGAGGTGTTGGAAAATATTCCAAGGAACTGGGAAGCCCTTGGACAGGATTTTTTAAACAAACAGCAGGTATCCGTGGATTTCCTGGCGAAAACACCGGAAGTTTATATCGAAGTAAAAGCTTGGGGAAATCAGAACAATAGCCGGGTCCTGATCAAAGACAGTCATGAGAATGTGGTATTAAAAGAAATAAACGGAAAAACTCTTTATCATCAAGAGACACAAAGCAGTGAAGAGAAGTCCGGAGAATTTCTCCGGGAAGATTTGGATATAAAAGCCCTGAGGGCATCGATTAACAGCTTGACCAAAGAAGAGTTGGACTTTTTAGTCCCGGTGGTTAAGAAAAATTGTAACATAGGGAACAAAGGAAGGTCGGAAAAGTTAGGCTTAGGGGTGGGGTATAGCCTAACCCGCTTAATGGAAAAACAACAGATCGGAAAAGATGCACTCAATAAAGCGAAGGCTCTAACGGCGGGGGCCTCCGATGCCCGGATGTCCGGTACGCCCTATACGGTTTACAGCTGTGCCGGTAGCGGCAATCAAGGGTTGGCGGCTTCCCTGCCGGTAATTGTTATGGCAGAGGAGTTGCATCTTACAAAAGAGCGACTGCTCCAAGGGCTTGCCCTTAGCTTTATGGTAACCATTTATGTGAAACATCGTATTGGCAGACTCTCGGCTCTTTGTGGTTGTGGCATCGCTGCAGGGGTGGGAAGTGCCGTGGCCATTGGAGATTTTTTAGGCATGTCTTCCCTGGAGATTGAAAAAGGGATCCAGAATATCATCGGGAATCTTACGGGAATGATCTGTGACGGAGCAAAACCCGGTTGTGCATTAAAACTATCCACTTCCGTAGGGGCAGTTATGGAAATGATGTTTTTAGCCAAGGAAGGGACGTATATATCCGAGAATGAAGGGATCATAGCCAAGACCTTACAAAAAAGCATTGAAAATTTAGGAGCCCTCAGCATCAAAGGCATGGAAAATGCGGATGAGTTAATTTTAAATATGATGGTGGAACAAAATAAGTAAGGTAAGAGGGGATAACAATGGAAGCAAGGAAACTGAAACTGCAGTCAATTAAAGAAACCGTCGAACAAATCGCAGAAGTAATTGCCATGGTCCTGGGGATTGAAGTGACAATTATCGATCAAAAAGGGGAGCGTCTTTATGTTACCGGCTCTTATAAGGACAGTATCGAGCCCTATGTTTCCTTAGACTCCGTGTTTTCCGAAGTGCTGGAAGGGAAAAAAGATCAAGTGGTGACGGATAAGCTTCAATCCATGACCTGTCGGGAATGTTCTTACCGGGACAAGTGTTTAGAGCTTGCCAATCTTTGTGCCCCCATAACCCTGGATGGAGAAATTTTGGGTCTTATTAGTCTTATTGCCTTCGATGACGATCAGCGCCAGCGACTGGTGGATAATCAGGAGGCCTACCGGAAGTTCATTGAAAAAA
>SLKF01000252.1 GCA_007134725.1 Clostridiales bacterium
AAAAAACCGGAGCCTGATAAAAGAAAGCTCCGGCCTTACATCCTAATCATTCTTACACACTAATCATCTCTTAACTTTAGCTTTGCCAACTGGTCCGCAAGGCCGGTATTGATCGGCTGCTCCTTTTCCTTTTCCTGCTTCTTAAGGAATTTTTGCACTTCCCCTTTGGAAGCCCGGTCTCCGGTTTCCTTTTTCCGATTCTGAAAAGCCGACAATTTTTCCCGATGGCCACAGGAACAGGTGAAAATCTGGCCCTCTCCCTCTCCCCGCAGTTCCATTTTTTTATGACAGTTTGGACAACGGGCATTGGTTGCTTTTGCAATATTTTTGCGATATCCACATTCCCGATCCCGACAAACCAGCATCTTTCCCCGTTTACCCTTAACCTCTAAAAGGTATTTGTTGCATTCCGGACAACGGTTCCCGGTAATATTGTCGTGTTTAAATGTGGCATCACTATTTTTGATGTCTTTCACAATCACCTTGGTGTATTCCTTCATCTCCGTTACAAAAGCCTTCTTGGAAAGTTTTCCCCTGGCAATATCCGAAAGCTTCTGCTCCCATTTTGCGGTGAGGTCCGGGGACTTTAGATCCTTAGGTACTAGAGTCAGGAGCTGTTTTCCTTTCAGGGTGATCCGTAAATCCTTTCCTTTTTTCTCCATTAAAAAGGTATTGAACAGTTTTTCAATGATGTCTCCCCGGGTGGCTACGGTACCCAGACCTCCGGTTTCCGTCAAGGCTTTTTCTAAATTCTTCTCACTGCCCCTAAGGTATTTTTGGGGGTTTTCCATGGCGGTCAGCAGGGTGCCTTCCGTAAAGAATCCCGGGGGCGTGGTCTTTCCTTCACTGATTTGAAGGCTCTTGGTTTCCAACAGCTCTCCTTTTTCAAATTCCGGAAGTTTTTGATCCTCCCGGTCTTCCTCACTGTCTATGTCCTTTTCTACGGATTTCCACCCACTGGACAATACTTTTTTCCCTTTGGCTTGAAAACTTTCTCCCGCCACCGTGATTTTCACCGTATTTGCCTCATATTCAAAGGGGGGCAGTAATACGCTTAAAAATCTTTTTACCACCAGATCGTAGATTTTTTGCTCCCCTTCACTCATTTTACTGATTTGAACCCGCTGTTCCGTAGGAATAATGGCATGGTGATCCGATACTTTCCCATCATTGACAAAGTTTTTATTCCCTTTTATGGGTTTTAGCAGCACTTTATTTGCCACGCTTTGATAATTCCCGAGGGCCACGGCTTTTACCCGTTCTTCCAAAGTTTCCACAATATCGGAAGACAGGTACCGGGAGTCGGTTCGTGGATAAGTTAAGACTTTATGACTTTCATAGAGTCCCTGCATAATCCGTAAGGTTTCCTTGGCGGAGAAATCAAACCGTTTATTGGCCTCTCTTTGCAGTTCCGTTAAATCATAAAGGGCCGGAGGCATTTGTTGTTTCTTCTGTTTCTGAATTTCTGCCACTTTAGCTTTTTCATTTTGTAATTTCTTTAGTATTTCCAGGACTTTACCTTCATTAAAAGTCCGGTTGGAATTACTTTTTTCATCAAACCAGGTAAAGTTTACCCCTTTTAGAGAGAGTTTTAATCCATAATAGGGTTTCGGGATAAAGTTTTGAATTTCCTCTTCCCGCTGGCCGATCATGGCCAACGTGGGGGTTTGTACCCGCCCACAGGAAAGTTGGGCATTATGTCTGCAGGTTAAGGCTCTTGTGCCATTCATTCCAACGATCCAATCGGCTTCCGAACGGGCCACAGCGGATTGAAAAAGATTATAATATTCTTTACCTTCTTTTAAGTTGGCAAAGCCTTTTTTTATGGCTCCATCGGTAACCGATGAAATCCATAGCCGTTTAATCGGTTTATTCACCCCTGCCATCTGAATGATCCACCGGGCCACCAGCTCGCCTTCCCGTCCTGCATCCGTGGCAACAACCAAACTGTTAACATCCTTACGATGCATCAGTTTTTTTATTTGTCCAAACTGTTTGGAGGTCTGTTGAATTACTTCTAATTTCATGGGTTCCGGAAGCATGGGTAAATCCTCCAGATTCCATGATTGATAGCGTTTATCATATTTCTCCGGGGTTTGCAGGGTCACCAGATGTCCCAGGGCCCAAGTGACAATGTACTCCTGGCCTTCCATATAACTGTGATTATTGTTATTGGCCCGAAGAACCTTGGCAATATCTCTTCCCACCGATGGCTTTTCCGCCAGTACTAAAATTTTACTCATCCAATCCTACCTTTCTACAATGCTTACTGATTTTTTTCTGATCCTTCACTTAATTGGTTATTGGTATTTCATATTCAATTTAACTGACTAATTAAGGGATTAGTCAGTTAGCATGATTTTTTCCAATTCTAGGGGCTCCACGGGATTTTCTCCTTGATAGGCCCGCATGTTTCCTCCGGATATTTCATCAATTAACAGTATCTCTCCCGTATTCATGTCTCTTCCGAATTCAAACTTGATGTCATAGAGTTCCAACGCTTTCTTTGCTAACTCATTTTTTACGACTTCCCCTATTTTAACCGTCAGGCTTTTAATCGTCTCGTATTCTTCCTTGGTTAAGAGTCCCAGCATGGCCAAAGCATCTTTGGAAATGGGAGGATCTCCTCTTTCATCATCCTTTAGGGTAACCTCCACAAAAGCATCCAGTCTTTCTCCCTCTTTAACATAAGCCCCATAGCGTCGCAGAAAACTTCCCACGGCACGATACCGACAAATGACCTCCAGTCCCTTTCCGAAAACCACCGCAGGCTTTACGGTCATGGTGGCCCCTTCAATGTCCCCATCGATATAGTGGGTCTGAATCCCTTCTTTTTTCAGTTTCTCGAAAAAAAATTTGGTTAAGGCGAGGGCCGCTCTTTCGGCTCCCTCCACCGTAAGTCCAACTTCATTGGAACCGGGATCAAAAACTCCGTCGGCTCCGGTCATATCATCTTTAAATTGCAAAAGATAATTTCCGTCACCCAGTTGATAAACATCCTTGGTTTTTCCTTGATACATCAATTCCATTAGCTTCACTCCTTATGATAATTTATTGATTTCCGTATTTTTCTAAAAACCGATTCTTCTTCTCCACAATACTTTCCCATTCGTTTCGAAGGAGATTATCCTTCATTCGGTCTTTTTCGATAAAATACAAGGAAAGACCTCCAAGACCAACATGAGTTCCTACGGCAACCCCCATTTGCATAACAAAAATCTCACCCTTAAATTCCGTTTCTTTTTCAATTTTCCCTTTTAAGTTTTTTGCATAGTTAATATCCGAAGTGTAACCGATAATGATAAAATCCGTTAATTCCTCATCAATCCGTTTTTTGAAAGCATTGACGTAATGTTCCAGCACCCGCTTTCGTCCTCTTTCCTTGGCTACTATGGCTCCTTTACCATCTTTCATGGTCATTATGGGTTTGAGTCGAAGAATCTTACCGATAAACGCACTGGCATTGGATAGTCGGCCGCTCCGTATTAAATGATCTAAATCATCCACGGAAAGAAAATGCTTCACATTTAATTTATAAGATTCGCTAAAGTCAATCAAATCCTGAAAGGTTGCCCCTTTTGTTCTCAGGCGGGCACTTTTTAAAATCAACCAACCGCTACCATGACTCATGGATTTCGAATCCACTATATGAACGGGAATTTCTTTAAACTCTTCAATTTCGTGAAAATACTTCTTTCCCAGCTCTGCGGATTGGTAGGATCCACTGGTACCGCTGGACATACAGATGCATAGAATTTCTTTGTATCCTTCATCTACGGCTTTTTTCATTAGGTCCGTGAACTCCGCAGGACTGGGCATTCCCGTAGTAGGTGGTTCACTGTAGTTTTCAATCTGCTCGTAAAATTCATCGGGGGTAATGTCCACCCTGTCCCGATATACCTTATCTTCAATGTTAATCTTCAAAGATGCCAACTGAATATCATATTGCTCTAAAATTTCATCGGATAAATCACAAGTGGAGTCTGCTATAATTTTTATCAATTTATTTCCTCCCTTATTTCTAAAAAACAGATTTTAACCATGTTGCAGTTGATTTATTTTATCATTAATTCCCCGGGGTAACAAATATATTTTCCCCTTTTATCTCCTATGGGTCTTGTAAAACAAAGGAATCGTTACTATAATAGAAGAAACCCTACTTTATCTGTTGAAAATCAATTATTCTGAGAGGATGAATGCAAATGAAAAATCCAGTAGTTACTTTTACCCTGGAAAATGATCGAACCATGAAGGCCGAACTGTATCCGGAGGTTGCTCCCAATACTGTCCGGAATTTTATATCTTTAATCAAAAAAAACTTTTATGACGGCCAGATCTTTCACCGGGTAATTCCCAGTTTTATGATCCAAGGTGGCGATCCGGAAGGCACCGGTATGGGCGGCCCGGGATATTCCATCAAAGGAGAGTTCCGTGCCAACGGTTTTAAAAATGATTTGATCCACGATGCGGGGGTCCTTTCTATGGCCCGAGCTCAAGACCCGGATTCCGCCGGTTCACAATTTTTTATTATGGTAGCCCGGTCTCCACATCTTGACGGAGAGTATGCAGGTTTCGGAAAAATCATTGAAGGCTTTGAACATGTGACGGAAATCGTAA
>SLKF01000035.1 GCA_007134725.1 Clostridiales bacterium
TCCCCCAGAGACCCTTCAAGAAAGGCCAAGGTGTAATAGGGAACCTCTCCTCCGGTGAAGGGGGACATATACTGAAGGATTAAAATCAATACAAGCGAGACCAAGGCGCTGATGGAAAATGTTTTTTTGATCCAATCCCGGTGCTTATTCAGATTTTCGAAGAGCCCTATGCGTCCCAGGTAAAAACCGATATAAAACAGGCCCAGGATTTTCGGCAGAATAAAGAGAAGATCCACCGGTATGTTTTGTACTTCGTATACCAGGCGGAAACGAAGCAGTTCCAGATAGGATCCTTGACTGTAGATTTCATCGGCGTAGGGGATCCTTTCCGAGGTGACCATGGCATGAAACAAAGTGGGCACTTCGATCATGGCGGTTAAGACCCCGTTTAGGAAGGCGGCAATCAATAGCCATATCAGTATCCCCCGAAGCAGGCTTTCCTCGGTTTTATCCCGCTTCCAGAGCAGTATAAGGCCGATTAAGGCGTAGGTATGAAGAATGTCTCCATGCCAAACAAATACCAAATGTAAAATGCCGAAAATCAGCAGTAGGATCATTCTTCGAATGAAAAAAGGCGTCATACTCGAAAAACCTTCCTCTTTCAAAGCATGGTCTGAAGCCTTGGCATTTTCTGCAGTTTTGGCATTTTCTACAGTTTTGGCATTTTCTCCACGGTTCATAAAGAGATAAAACCCCAACCCGAAGAGAATTGAAAAAATTGTATAAAACTTTCCCTGAAAAAACATTTCAATCCCTAAAGCGGATAATCGGTTGATGCCCTCCAGGCCCATTCTCGAAACATGAAAACCGGTGCGGCTGGTATGCATCATGGTGAGATTGACCAGCAGTACGCCGAAGAGGGCAAAGCCCCGAAGAATATCCAGCTCCTCAATTCGTTTTTTCCTCGCTTCCATAGCGTCCTCCTGTTAAAAAAGACAAAGAATCCGAATCCATCGGTTCTTTGTCTCTGCAGTTCGTTTTTTTGTATTAAGACTCTTTTTTTCTAATGCAAGAGATCATCCAAAACCGTGTCTTCCCGAACCACAAGAACGTCATCGTAACCGCTGTTTTCCAGCTGTTTGATTTTTTTACCCAGTTTGGTAAAGGCACGCACCATGGAGATAATCTGCCCGCGGTCCCGAAGGGCTTCCGCAAAAGCCACGGTCTTTTGTAAATCTTCCTCTGCAGTGTATATTAATGCCCGTTTTTTTGGTTGTTCCGGAATGATAAAATCTTTTTCCTGAAGGATGGCAAAGATCCTCTCAAAACCGATGGATACCCCTACCGCCGGTAAAGAATCTTTTTGAAACTTGGAAAGCAGATCATCGTAGCGGCCGCCTCCGGCAATGGAGCTTTTAAAGTCCTGACTTTCAATTTCAAAAATCGGACCGGTATAATAGCCCATGCCTCGTACCAAAGTAGGCTCGAAGACGATGGGATAGTAGTCCTTAACATTATCAATCAATCGTTGCAGGTCTGTGGCCTGTTCACTTTCAAAGGCCTTTAACCCTTCTTCGTTGATGGTTTGAAGAATCTCCAAGAGCTTTCTTGCGGGCGCCTCATCAAACCCTTTTTCCAGCAGTTCCTTTAATACTCCCTCGTTCCCGATTTTATCGGCTTTATCCAAGGTGATACAAAGGGTGGCAAATTCTTCGGCGGGAAGTCCCGAGCGCTCTACCATTTCCCGAAGCAGTCGACGGTCATTGACCTTTACGGTACAATCATCAAAGCCCAGTCGTTTCAAAGCTTTTGTAACGGTTAGAATCAGGTCGATTTCCGCATAGATGGAATCATCCCCTAAAATATCGATGTCGCATTGGGTAAATTGCCGGAACCGTCCTTTTTGGGGCTTTTCCGCCCGCCAAACATATCCCATTTGAAAGGCTTTAAAGGGATTGAGCAAATCATTACGGTTGTTGGCATAAAACCGACTAAGGGGTAGGGTCAGGTCAAAACGCAGTCCCAGGTCGCACAGGTCATTTTCCGTGGTATGCTCATTGATCTCCTCGGGACTGAACTTCTCTCCCCGTTTTAAGATCTTAAAGAGCATCTGAAGATTTTCTCCCCCTTCACTGTTGGTCAGCAGATCGAGATTTTCAATGGCCGGGGTCTCTATTTGGGTAAATCCGTGTTCTTTATAAGTGTTTTTAATGGTATCCTGCATCCAGCTTCGAAGTTCCATTTCCGCCGGGGTCACATCAAAAGTACCTTTCGGTGGTAAAGTTGAAAATTTCATCTGTTCATCTCCTTTAATTCTGTCTTCGGATGCTAAAGGGTTTTCAAGGTATTTTCCCTTACCCTTTAAGATCCTTCAAAAAGGCTTCCACCTTTTCTTTTTTCGTTGCCCAGGATGTTACCAGCCGAAGGGCGGTGTGATGATTATCGATTTTTTTCCAACGGTAAAATACGTATTTTTTCTCCATTTCTTCAATCAAAGGTTCCGGCAGGATGGGAAAGACCTGATTGCTTTCGGTTTCCACTAAGAATTTATACCCCTCAGCGTGGATTCCTTCCCTAAGCAAATCCGCCATTTCATTGGCATGGGATGCTAACTGAAAGAATAAATCCCCGTCAAAAAGGGTGGCAAACTGGATTCCCAGCACTCTTCCCTTGGCCATAAGGCCCCCCCGCTGTTTGATGGCAAAGCGAAAGTTTTCCTGAAGCTCCCGGTTGTTAATCACAATGGCCTCTCCCAGTAATGCACCGTTTTTCGTACCCCCGATGTAAAAGGCATCGGTAAGCTTGGCTAAATCCTCCAGGGTTAGATCATTGCTCTTGGTCATCAGTGCGGAACCGATTCGGGCTCCGTCTAAGTAAATCTTCAGTCCGTGGTCATCGGCAACGGCCCGAAGCTCCTGTAATTCTTTTTTCGTATAACAACTGCCCACCTCTGTGGTGTTGGAAATATAAATTACCCGAGGCAGTACCATATGCTCGTCCTCATGCTCCTCAAGAACCTCCAGGATTTGAGTCGCGGTGATTTTCCCGTCTTCCGTGGGAATGGTATTGATTTTATGCCCCGTGGCTTCAATGGCTCCGGTTTCATGGACGGCGATATGGGCCGTCTCCGGTGCAATTACGGATTCGTAGGGTTTTAACATGATTCCCAGGGTGGTTAAATTGGCCTGGGTTCCTCCGGAGACCAGATGGACTTCCGATTGATTATTTGCTCCCAGCAGGCCTTTGATTTCTTCCTTGGCCTGTTTGGTAAAGAGATCTTCCCCGTAGCCTTCTTCCGACTGCTCGTTGGTTTCGCTGAGGCGTTTTAGAATTTTCGGATGGGCCCCTTCACTGTAATCATTGATAAAAAAACCTTTGTTTTTTTCATTGAATTCCATTTTTTCACCTGCTTTTCTTCCCATTGGGAGGATTACATGCTTGATACGGATCGTAAATTATCCAAGTTTCCAATTTCTTTTGCTGCAATCTTCCGAAGGTAACTCATCACCGCTTTACGGGTAATGATCCCCACAAAAATTTCCTGATCATCCACTACGGGAACAAAGTTTTGCTGCATAATCAAGTCGATCACTTCGTTCATATCCGCATTGATGGATACAGGATGATTACTCATGTTTTTCGGTACCTTTCGAAGAGAAATCTTATTGGTTCCCTCAAAGGTTAAATTCGGTGTGTTTTTCATTTTCCAAAGCAGATCCCCTTCCGTTATGGTCCCGACGTATTTCCCCTGCCGGTCCACGATAGGAATGGCGGTATAACGGTGATATTCCATTTTTTCCAAGGCCTGTCGCATGGTAGCCTCCTTTTGGAGACAAACACTTTCATGCTTCGGTGTAATAAAAAATGCAATATTCATATTGACATCTCCCCCTCATCTTCCATTATAACAAGAAAAGTAATTTTTGTATAATCCGACGAAATTTTTTTTATGAAAAATTACATCCTTTCCTGAACGATGGACCGTACCTTGGCAATCATAATATCGATGGCTACCTGATTAAAGCCTCCCTCAGGAATGATAATATCCGCATGTTTTTTATTGGGCTCCACAAATTGCAAATGGGCCGGTCGAACCGTACGAAGATACTGATCGATGACGGAGTCCAGGCTTCGTCCCCGATCCTGCATATCCCGAAGAATTCTTCGAATGATTCGAACGTCGGAGTCCGTATCCACAAAAATTTTAATATCCAGCATCTCCCGAAGCTTCGGTTCATCCAACAGCAAAATCCCTTCCAGGATAATAATGTCCTTGGGATAGAAGGTAGTCGTCTCTTTTTTTCGGTTGTGATTTTCAAAATCATAGGCGGGCTTTTCAATGCACTGATTATTGCAAAGCAGGGTCAGATGCTCAAGCAACAGATCCATATCAAAGGCTAAGGGATGGTCGTAATTGGTCTTTACCCGCTCCTCAAAGGTTAAATGGGACTGATCCTTGTAATAGGCATCCTGCTCTATAATCGCAATGTTTTTTTCCGACAGACTGTCGTAAATCGCTTGGGCCACGGTACTCTTTCCCGAGCCGGTGCCTCCGGTAATACCGATTAGAATAGGTTTATTTTTCATCATGATCCATCCTTTCTTTTCGAAGCATGTCATAGGGTTTTACCGGTCGATCTACGGGAATTCGA